>JBIKYW010000486.1:0-3149 GCA_044355055.1 Planctomycetota bacterium
CTCACTCGGTCGCCTGCTCTGCTCGGCGGCAGCAGCTTGTTCGAGTTTCCGGCGGTGCGCGATCGGATGTCGTTCACGACGGAGCGCGGAACGGAGCGCAGCACGGCGCTCCTGTGCGGCATCGTGACGCGCGAACCTTCGGCGCCCCTGCGTGCGCACGTTCGGCCCGTCGCCGAGGGCAGCTCGCTGCACGCCCACATCCACGCGCTCGTGCTTCCTTATCGGCCGGTGCAGCAGGGCGCCCTCGACCTCGGGACCACGGTCCGTCAGTTCCTGGAGAGCGCGCTTCCCACCTCGCTCCTGCACCTCATGGCGGATGACCGACCCTACGAAGGTATCGGTCAGACGGAGCTCTTCCGCGGTGCCTACTGGCTCTCGCCCGTCGAGCGCATCGAGGAGAGCCTGCCGTGACGCTCCTGCTCGGCGCGCTGACGATTGGTCTGCTGCTCGCGATGCTCGCGTTCGGCGTCTACTTGAGCTTCCGCATCTTCAATTTCCCCGACATCACGGCGGAGGGCTCATTCACGCTCGGCGCGTCCGTATGCGCGGTGCTGTTGCTCGCCGGGTGCGAGCCGTTGCTCGCGACAGGCGCTGGTTTCCTCGCGGGTTTTCTGGCCGGCGCGCTGACGGGCCTCCTCCACACGCGCTTTTCGATCAATGGCCTGTTGAGCGGCATCCTCGTGATGACCGCGCTCTACTCCGTCAACTTGCACGTCATGGGCAAGAGCAACGTCCCGCTCATGTCGGTGCGCACGTTGCTGACCGACATGGAGCAGCTCGCTGGCTTTCTTGCGCAGGGCGCGCCGACGGTCCAGCTCGGACCGTGGGAAGTCAGTACCCGCGACCTCGCTGCGCTCGGCGGCGGCTTTGCACTGGTGTGCATCGTGGGCTTCGCCCTGCACTGGTTCTTCCGCACGAACCTCGGCACCGCCATGCGCGCGACGGGGGACAACGCGCAGATGATCCGTGCTCTCGGCGTGAACACGGACCGCGTTCTGATCCTCGGCCTCGCGCTCTCCAACGGACTGATCGCGCTCTCCGGTGCGCTCTTGGCGCAATACCAAGGCTTCGCCGATGTGCAGATGGGCATCGGCATGGTCGTGTGGGGCCTCGCGAGCGTGATCATCGGCGAGGCCCTCGTCGGTACGGCCACGCTCGGCTTCTTGATCACAGGCGCGGTGATGGGCTCGGTTCTCTTCCGCCTCTTGGTGGCCGTCGCGCTGCGCTGGGGCCTCGATCCCAACGACCTCAAGATCGTCACGGCGCTGTTCGTCTTCCTCGCGCTCGTGGGGCCGCGCTGGATGCGCAAGCTGCGCGCTCCGCGCACGACGGCCTCGGAGGGAGCGCGCTAGCCATGCTCGAGCTCCGCGACGTTCGCCGCACGTTCCATCCGGGCACGCCCAACGAGGTGCGCGCGCTGCAAGGGGTCAGCATCGACCTCCAGCCCGGCTCGTTCCTGATCATCATCGGCACCAACGGCTCGGGGAAGTCGACGCTGCTCAACGCGGTTGCCGGCACGTTCTTGGTCGACTCCGGCACGATCCGTCTCGCGGGCCACGACATCACGCGCTGGCCCGAGCACCGTCGCGCCGCGCTGATCGGTCGCGTCTTCCAGAACCCGTTCAGCGGCACCGCGCCGAACATGACGATCGCGGAAAACCTCGCGCTGGCTGCGCGCCGCGGCCAGCCGCGCGGCTTCGGCCCAGCGCTCGACCGCCGTGTGCGACAGGAGTTCCGCGACCGTATCCGCACGCTCAACATGGGCCTCGAGGATCGCCTCGACAACGCGATCGGGAGCCTCTCCGGCGGACAGCGTCAGGCGCTGACGCTGCTCATGGCCACTTGGCGCAAGCCCGACCTCCTGCTGCTCGACGAACACACGGCCGCCCTCGACCCCAAGAGCGCCGATCAGGTCATCCGCCTCACCGACGAGCTGATCCGCCGCGACCGCCTGACCACCCTGATGGTGACCCACTCGATGCAGCAGGCCGTCAACCTCGGCGACCGCATCGTGATGATGCACCGCGGCCAAATCCTCCACGACCTGCAGGGCCCCGACCGCTCCCGCGCCCGCCCCGAAGACCTCCTCTCCCGCTTCGAACAAGTCCGCCGCCGCGAACAAATGGACGCCAACGTCGCCGCCCTCCTCCAGCGCTCCTACGTCTGACCCATTCCGCTCGACGCCTCCCTCCCTCGCGTGCGACTCACCGAGCCTACATTCGCGGCTCAACTCCGAGCGTTCATCCGAGACTGAACGCTCCCCCGTTCTTCTCGCGACCGCGGCCTCCAGCGTCCTCGCTCCTCACGCGTCGACTCGCGTCCCAAACTCCCTTCACCCACCTTCGCGGCAATTCACCACAGCCCCTTCCCGCGATTCCTACCGCACGAGTCACCCGAATCCGGCACCTCGGGACAACTCGCTGCCCCTTCTCGGCCCTGAGAAGTGCACCCGGGGGGACTCGAACCCACAACCCTCGGTTCCGAAGGCTCCCACCCACCCCCTCCTCACTTCGCCGCAAGTAGCTTTCATAGCAACGAGTTACGTCGTTCTAGCGAGCGCTCCGACCGCCACCGCCGTCCTCCCCCTTACCGAAACTCCTTTCTCGCCGTCCTATTGCGATTTCGCCCTCCAATCCCTGACCGCCGCCTGGCCCACTCTCTCCCCCGAACTCCGCCTCGCCCTCCTGCGCGTCGCCGGCCTGCAAGCGGATCTGATCCAACCCTAGCGGATCAAATCCCGTCCGACCTTGCGCTCCCGCCGAACTCCGTCACACTCGACTCGTCGGCCCCGCTGCGCCTCTCCCGCCTCGGCGACCACTCTGCGCCCCCCGTCCGATTTCCCTCGGCGCCGCGCTCTGTCCCTAGTTGCCCCGAACTCCCTCTCGCATCCCCGCTCCAACTCTCCCGAGCCCCTCCCCATGCGCACCATCCAGTTGCACCCCACCTCCCTCCTCGTCGGTGCCGCCGTCGTCGGCCTCGCCTTCCTGACGATGGCCCAAAACCCGCAGCCCATCAACCCGACCTGGAGCCCCCGCAACCCCCAACCCGTCGTGCTCCTCCGCGACTACGTCCAGATCCGCGAAGGCACCCCCTACACCGTCCCGCCGAACAAGATTCTGATGATCACGGCGTTGGGATGCGAGAATACG
>JBIKYW010000487.1:0-3129 GCA_044355055.1 Planctomycetota bacterium
GGGATCGAAGCTGCCAAGGCGCAGCGAGCGGCGCGAGCGCGAGCCTTGAGCACGACCCCATCCGACGGGAGGCCATGCGTGTTCGCTGTGAGTCGAGAAGTGGCTTGCGATGACCTCGCGCGCGAGGTGCGCGAGGTCGTGGTGCTGGCCGCGCGGCTCCAACTTCGCTGCGGCGCGCGGAGCATGCTCCTGCGAGCGCACGCGCTCGTCGATCCATGCGTCGAGCGTCGCAGCGGCGCTCCGCGCACGCCGTCCTGCGCGCATCCACGTGACGAGCGCGTGGCGCACCGCGGGCGGTGCCTCGCTGAAGAAGCGCGCGAGTGAGACGAGGTACGTCCCGCGGTGTCGCTGCACCCGCACGACTTGGTGCCGCGCGCGTCCGTAGCGCACGCGCACGGGCGCCTCCAACTCGCGCGCGAGCAGCTCGCGCCAGTGTTCTTCGCTCAGCGGGGTGTCGTGCGAGTGGGCTTGACCTTCCATCGACGGCGGTCAGTGAACCGCGCGCGGAGCTCCCGCGCAAATGCAGCAGGGGGCACCGGCGGCGCCCCCTGCATCGAGATCTCGAGCTCGCGCCGCGACTAGTTGCCGATGGCGACGTCGCGGTTCGTGGCCTGTCCTTCGAGGACGCGCACTTGCACTTCCGACTGCTGCTGCTCGACGATCTGGTCGATCGCATCGGTCGGCGCACCCGAAGCGCGCGCGGCGGCGAGGCGGTAATCGCCCGGTCGCACGTGCAGGATCGAGTAGCGACCTTCGGCGTCGGTGCGGTCCTGGTACTGCTCGTTGGCCTCGATCGAGTAGAGGCTCACGACGCAGCGGGCACACGCTGCGCCGGAGGCGTCGACCACCTTGCCCTCGACCGAGCCACCCGCGTAGAGCTGCACGGAGCCCACGTCGTTCTGCTGGCCTTGGATCACGACGACGTCGACCACCCAGCCCGAGGTGAACTCCGGGTGCTCGACTTGCAGGCGGTAGCGGCCGGGGTTGAGGAGCTTGGCCTCGAACAGTCCGTCGGCGCCCGAGCGGACCTTGCGCTCCGTCGCGCGCGAGGCGATCGCGCCATCGAGGAAGGGATCCGTGGCCATCGCATCCGGCAGGTCGCCGTCGCGGGTCGAGATCGTGGCGCCTGCGATCGGCTTGCCGCTCGCGCCGTCGACGACTCGGCCGCGGATCGAGCCGCCCTTGGTGAGGCCGATCGAGAGCGGCGGCGCGCTCGCGCCATCGGCGACGCTGAACGTGTCGCTGACCGTCGAGGCGAAGCCCGAGGCCGTGACCTTGACCGCGAAGGTGCCCGGGTCGACACCGACGAGCGTGAACGAGCCGTCTTCGGAGCCCTTGACCGTCTCGCGCACCTCGGTCGGCTCGTAGGTCAGCGGCGCGCTGCCTTGGATCGGGATGGCGGTGTTGACGTGCAGCAGGCTGACCTTGAAGTCGCGCACCGGCGCGTTCGTGGCGAGGTCGTACACGCGGCCGGAGAGCGACGACTGGCGCAGCATCTCGAGCTCGACGTTGACGTCGCCCGCGGAGACGCGGTTCTGGCGCGCCATGCGGTAGCCCTTGGATTGCACCATCAGCACGTAGGAGCTCTGGGCGAGGCCGGTGATCTGGAAGTTGCCCTGCTCGTCGGAGAGCGCCTCGCCGCGCGACTGCACGTTCGAGCCGTAGTTGATCGCATAGACCTTTGCGCCGACCACCGGCTCGTTCTCCGGCCCGAACACGCGGCCGACGATCGGCTGACCGAGGTTCAGCGTGAAGTTCATCTCCTGCACTTCGCCCGCGGCGCCCGTGAAGGTGCGGTCGTGGTGGATCTGGCGCTCGAAGCCATCGGCCCAAGCCGAGATGATGCGCGGACCGGGCGAGACGTTCTTGAACTCGAAGAAGCCCTGCCCGTCGGTGCGCGCCGTGAGGCGGTCGGGGCTCGCCATCTCGAAGCTCATCATGTAGGCCGAGTCGATGTCGATCTGCGCGTCGGCGATCGGGGCGCCGGTGGTGTCGCTCACGTAGCCGCGGAAGACCGAGCCCGCGCGCAGGATCAGGTCGGGCGCGCGCACTTCACCGCTCTTGGGGACGCGCAGGCCATCCTCCTGCACCGCCGAGTACTCGGGGTGCGAGGCCATGACGTAGTAGCTGCGGCCCGGATCGACGCCGCGGAAGATGTACTGTCCCTTGGCATCGGTGGTCGTCGTGAGGAATCGGCCGGTGGACTCCTTGTTCGCGAACCAGTCCATGGCCAGCGACTCGCCCATCATCGCGTCCATCGAGAGCTTGACGGTCGCGCCCTCGATCGGAGCGTTGGTGCTGTTCAGCACGACGCCGACGACGCGCGCGTTGCCCTTGGTCGCCTCCTCGATCTCGCCGGGGATGTCCTCGCCCGGTTCCTCGGCGGCATCGACGCGGTCGTCCACGTTGGCCGGAGCACTGACCCGCTCTTCCGCAGGAGCGGGGGTCGCCGGGCCCGCGCCCGCGTCGGGCGTGACGGCCGCCACCTCTTCCGTCGTTTCCGGCCCTTGCCGGAAGACGACGAACAGCGTGGCCACGACGGCGAGCAGGACGAGGAGCAGGAGCGGGAGCTTGGACTTCATGGAGGCTCGGGTCGGTTCTTGAGATTCGCCGGAGCACTGGCGGCCCCGGGCATGGGCGAGAGGGGTCGGGCGACGGGGTCGCCGGACGATGCACTTGGACGACGGGGGTGGGGGGCTGCTTCCCGGCGGGGGGAAGAAAGGTCGCGGTCGTACCGAGTTCGGGAAGGCGGGCGGCTAGCTGGGGCCGGGGCCGCTCTGGGGCTTGGGGGCGGGGGTGAGGGAGGGATCCTCGTCTTGCTCCGGCCCCGGCCAGAAGGCCTCGCGGCGGACCTGCCAACCGAGGAAGTAGGCGAACACGAGCAGCTCGAGCTCGAGCTTCTTGTAGATCGAGAGGCGCATCGAGCGCCCGACGAGCCCGCCTTCGAGGCGCGCCACCTCGCCGGTGCGCGGGGCTTGGATCGTCCAGCCCGTTCGCAGGCCCGAGAGCGGCACGATGCGCAGCGGCCGCGAGCCGGTGTGCAGCACGATCTCGCGCCGCCAGAAGCTGGAGCGCAGCGACGAGCACAGCCACTCTCGGCCGGCGGTCCACAGCGAGAACTGCGAGCGC
>JBIKYW010000489.1:0-3109 GCA_044355055.1 Planctomycetota bacterium
CTCGGCGAGTTCGTGCGCCGCGGCGTGCAGGTGCTGCACCAGACCGGTCCCGGCCGCTTGGAGCAGGGCGCGACGATGCGCAACGGGTATCGCAAGGTCGAGTTCGTACACGACGTCCATGCCGCGCTCAGCGCAGCGACGCTCGTTCTCTGTCGCGGGGGAGCCTCGACGCTCGCGGAGGTTGCGGCGCTGCGCCGTCCGGCGTGGGTCGTTCCCTATCCGCACCACGCCGATCGACACCAAGAGCGCAACGCACGCGAGCTCGGTCAAGGCGTCGAGCTGGTCGAAGAAGCGCGCCTTGGCGCCAGCTTCGCGCAGGAGCTCGTTCAGTTCACCCTCGGGAGTGGAGCGCGAGAGCTCGCGCGCCGCTCTGAGGAATTGTCTCGCGCGATGCCGCTCGACGCGGCGGAGCGCATTTGGAAAGAACTCGCGCCGCTCGCGCGAACGCGCCGCGAATCCGCGGCTCGTGCTTGAGTCGGCGCCCTCGGAAGGAGATATCTAGCCCGATGCTCGAACAAGGCATGGCCCGTCCAGACCCGTTCCTCGCGCGCTTGGCGGACTTCTCGCCGCGCGCGCCGCGCAGCGCTCGTCGTATCTCGGTGCTCCCGCGCCGCATCCACCTGCTCGGCGCCGGTGGAGCGGGCGTCTCGGGGGCTGCGCGCGTGCTCGTGGGCCACGGCCACGTCCTCACCGGCCATGACCGCGCCGAGAGCGAACACACCAAGCTCCTGCGCTCGCTCGGCGTCGAGATCGAAGTCTCCGCCCAAGAGCTCGCGCGTGTTCCCAAGGACGCGGAGCTCGTCGTCCGCTCGGCCGCGATCTCGTTGCAGAGCCCTGCCCTGCGCGAGGCCCAAGAGCGCGGGGTCCCGGTCCTCAAGTACAGCGAGGCTCTCGGTCGCATCACGCCGTTCGGACGCACGCTCGCGGTCGCCGGAACGCACGGCAAGACCACGACGAGCTGGATGCTCTACCACGCGCTGCGCGGGCTCGCGCTCGCGGTGCCCGACGCGTCCCTGCCTCAACCCGGCGCGATCGTCGGCGGCGTGTGCCGCAAGGTCGGCGCCAATGCCGTGATCGAGGACGATGGCGGCTGGTTCGCGGTCGAGGCCTGCGAGTACGACCGCTCGTTCTTGAACCTCTCGCCGCACGGTTCGATCATCACGAACGTCGAGGCGGACCACCTCGATTACTTCGGCGACTTCGAGCAGATCAAGAGCGCCTTCGCGCGCTTCGTCGAGCGTGCCCCGGTCAACGGCCTGATCGTGCTCGGCCCCGACGTGCCGCGCTCGGTCGAGCAGGCGGCGCGCGCGCCGGTGTGGCGCATGAAGCGCGACTTCGACGTGGCGCTGCTGCGCGAGCGCAGCGGCTACTTCACGTTCGGCCTGAAGGGACCGGGTTTCACGGTCGCGCCGGTGAGCCTCTCCGTGCCGGGCAACTTCAATGCGCTCAACGCGGGCTGCGCGCTCGCGCTCGCGGTCGGTCTGGTCGCGCGCGAGTGGAAGATGGATCCCAACGAGGCGGCCTACCACGCTGCGCGGGGCATCGAACAGTACTGCGGCAGCCAGCGGCGCTTCGAGTCGTGGGGCAACCATGGCGGCGTCGAGGTCGTGCACGACTATGCGCACCACCCGACGGAAGTGAACGTGACCCTCGAGGCCGCGAGCCGCGTGTTCCCCGGCCGCAAGTTGCACGTGCTCTTCCAGCCGCACCAGCACAGCCGCACGGCCCGCTTCCTCGCGGAGTTCGCGGACTCGCTGCGGCGCGCGGATCGCGTCGTCGTCTCCGACGTGTATGGCGCTCGCGCGCACGTCGACGGCGAGAACGCTGCGAGCGCGTCGGACTTGGTCGATCGATTGCGCGCGGCGAACGTCGATGCGCACTGTGGTGGTTCCCCTTCGGATTCGGTCCGCGTGCTCTGCGAAGGGTTGCGCGGGGACTGCGCCGTGCTCGTGCTCGGCGCCGGCGACATCGTGGACGTCCGTGACGACCTCATCCTTGAACTGGCCCGTCGCCGCGCTGCCTGAGGCCGAGCTGCGCGAGCGCACCTACATCCGCGTCGGCGGAAAGGCGCGCTGGCTGCTCGAGCCCACGGATGCGCAAGAGTTGCAGAGCGCGATCGCCGCTGCGCGCGAGCGCGGCTTTACCCCGCGCATCCTCGGAGGCGGCTGCAACATGATCATCGAGGACGGCCTGCACGACTGCGTCGTGATCACGACCGACCGCATGAAAAAGTGCTTCCGCCCGATGCGCGGTTCGAGCGACTTCGATCCTCAGGGGCATCGCGGAGAGCTCGTGCACGCCGATCCCGCGGAAGATCCGCGCCTGATCGTCTGGGCGGGCACGACGCTGCAGAATCTCTGTCGCACGACCTCGGAGCTCGGGCTCTCTGGCATGGAGTGCCTCGCGGGCGTCCCTGGCCACGTCGGCGGCGGCATCGCGATGAACGCGGGCGGGCGCTATGGCGAGATGTGGGACTCCGTCGAGGTCGTGCGCGTGATCGAGCCCGATGGGCGCATGCTCGACCTGCCGCGACAGGAGTGCACGCCGCGCTATCGCAACGGCGGACTCGGGGAGCGCGTCGTCGCCGGTGCGATCCTGCGCTTCAAGCCGCAGAAGCCGACCGAGGTCAAGGAGCGCGCCAAGCAGTACCTGATCGAGAAGAACCGCGTGCAGCCTGTGACGGAGTGGTCCGCGGGCTGCGTCTTCAAGAATCCGCCGCCGGAGACGTCGGGTGGTCGCTCGGCGGGCCTGCTCGTCGAGCAGTGTGGACTCAAGGGGCGCGAGCGCGGCGATGCATGGGTGAGCCCCTTGCACGGCAACTTCGTGATCAACCGCGGACATGCGACGTCGGACGACGTGCTCGGGCTCATCGAAGAGGTCCGCAGCGAGGTGGCGAGCCGCACGGGCGTGACCCTGGAGCTCGAAGTGAAGGTCTGGCGGCGCGAGCCGCGCTGAGCTCGCTTCCCAGCCCTGCGGCCGGGGCTTTTCCCGCTCGTCGAGGGGCGTTTTTCAATTTCGGGAAGCGCTGCGCCCATTACTGCGGCGAGCTACGGCGATCGCACGCCCCGGTCGAAAGACTGGGCACGGCCGTCGCAGGCCCACGAACACG
>JBIKYW010000490.1:0-3105 GCA_044355055.1 Planctomycetota bacterium
AACACCGAGGTCGACCGCACGAAGTCGAACGTGCTCGTGATCCGCATCCAGCCCGACGAGGGCATCGCGCTCAAGTTCGGCGCAAAGGTGCCCGGCGCGTCGCTGCGACTCGGGTCTGTGTACATGGACTTCAGCTACTCGGACCACTTCGGCTCGACGCCGGCGACGGGCTACGAGCGGCTCTTGTTCGACGGAATGCTCGGAGATCAAACGCTGTTTCAGCGCGCGGACATGGTCGAGGCGAGCTGGGCGGTGGTCGATCCGATCCTCGCGCTGTGGAACACGCTGCCGCCCAAGCACTTCCCCAACTACCACGCGGGGACGAGCGGTCCGATCGAAGCGGCGGAGCTGCTCGAGCGAGACGGACGGCACTGGCGCAACAACCTCGACTGAGCGCGCTGGACCGGTGACGACACGCAAGACGAGCCTGATTCAGCTGCCCGATGCTCGCGCGCTCGCCTCGCGCGCGAGCGAGCGGGTGCTCGCGGCCGCGGATTCTGCGCGGGCCGAATGCGGCGCGTTTCACATCGCGCTCGCGGGCGGATCGACGCCGCGGGCTCTCTACGAGCTCTTGGCTCAGAGCGGCGCGGACTTCGCGCAGTGGCACATCTACTTCGGGGACGAGCGCGCAGTTCCGCCGGACCACGCGGACTCGAACTTCCGCATGGCGAGCGAGGCTTGGCTCGCGCGCGGCGGCGTCCCAGCAGCGCAGGTGCACCGCATCCGCGGCGAACTCGATGCGCCGGCTGCGGCGGCGAGCTACGAGGAAGAGCTCGCGCAGAGCTTCGGCACGCGCGAAGTGCCGCGCTTCGATCTCGTCTTGCTCGGAATGGGAGCGGACGGGCACACGGCCTCGCTCTTTCCCGGCACCACGGCGCTCAGCGAGGCGCGCAGGACGGTCGCAGCGACTTGGGTCGAGAAACTCGCGGCGAATCGCATCACGCTTACGCTGCGCACGCTGAACGCGGCGCGCCACGTGCTTTTTCTCGTGGCGGGCGCGGACAAGGCGCCCGCGCTGCGCGAAGTCCTGTTCGCGCGCGAAGGTGCTCCGCAGCTCCCGGCGGCTCGGGTGAGGCCGTGGGACGGCGAGGTGACGTGGATGGTCGATCGGGCGGCGGCTGCGGGCCTGCGTGACGCGTGAAGTTGAGCTCAGCGTAGAAGCTCGAACACGAGGGACGCCAAGCCGTACAGCAGCGACACGATCAGAATCCAGCCGACACAACCATCGCCGTCTCTGGGACTGCCCAAGCCAAGCGAATGTGCGTGCGGCGGATCGAAGTCGCCGGAGTCATGGTCGCCATCCACGGCATTGAGACTAGCGCGGCTCTATACTCCTGCCGAGTGACGGACATCGGCTACAGCTTTCGCGACAAGAACCTGCTGGCACAGGCGCTGACGCACGCTTCCGTGCATGCGGAGCACGACAACGAGCGCTTGGAGTTCCTCGGCGACGCCACGCTCAATCTGCTCGTCACCGAGGTCCTCTACGCGCGGGTTCCCGCCCTGAGCGAAGGCGTGATGACCGAGATCAAGGCCGCGGTCGTCTCGCGACGCACGCTCGCCGAGAGCGCGCGCGAGCTCGAACTCGAAGCGCGGGCGACGATCGGAAAAGGCCTGCAGGGGCGCGCGCTGCCTGTCTCGGTCCTCGCCAATCTGTACGAGGGTGTGCTGGGCGCGATTTACCTCGACGGCGGCCTCGAACCGGCGCGCGAGTTCGTCGCGCGCACGCTGAGCCGCGCGATCGCCGACGCCGAACGAGAGCTCGGGCAAGCCAACCCCAAGCAACGCCTGCAGCACCTCGCGCAGGCCCGCTGGGCGACGCTGCCGAGCTACGAGCTCGTCGAGACTCGCGGCGATGCCCACGCGCGCGCGTTCCTGATGCGCGTGCGACTCGGCGAGCGCGTCTTCCCGAGCGCGTGGGGCCGCACACGCAAGGAGGCCGAGAGCTGGGCCGCCCACGAGGCGCTCCTCCTCCTCGGCGACGACGCGGCCCCGACCGGGAGCGGTCGACCGCTCGATCCGTGAAACACGGAACCTCGCTGGGGGTAGCGTGTTGAGCCATTCGATGTCGACCATGCACGCCTCCCCACGCCGCTCGCTTCGCGATCTCGGAGCTCGCCTCCTCGGGCTGCCCGTGCGCGAATTGCGTGCGGCGGAGCAGGCGCTCGCAGCAGGCCGCCTCGATGCGGCGCAGTCGCACGCAGGCGACGCGCTGGCGCGCGCGCCGGACTGGGCCGAGTCCTATCACGTGCTCGCGCGGATCGCGGCCGAGCGGGGCGAGCACGATCGAGTCGAGCACTTCGAGCGCGAGGCCTTGGCGCGCGACCCCGCCCACACCGAAGCCGAGTCCGCGCTGCGAAAACTGCAAGAGTGGCGCCGAAAGCCGCTCATGGACGCTTGGGCGCACTACCACGCTCTGCGTTGGCTGGAGGCGGCGGAGGGCTTCTTTGCAGCCGTGCGAGAGTGCGGAGTCCGAGTTCCCGAGGCGTGCCGTGCGGAAGCGCTCGCGGGGTTGGGCTGGAGCCGCTTGGAACTCGCGCTCCCGGCTGCGGCGGCCGACGCCTTCTGGGAAGCGCTCGCCGCCGCGCCCCGCGATGTGTCGGCACGGCGCGGACTCGCGATCGCTTGGTATCAACTCGGCTCCTTCGAGCGGGCGCGTGCGCTGCTCGACGCGTTGCTCGGCGAGCGACCAGACCTCGGGAGCGCGTGGGCGTTCCAAGGCTGGTGTGAGTATGCGCTCGGGCGGTGGCAGGAGGCGGACGCGAGCTTCGCGCGTGCTCAGGCAGCGGATCCGACGCTCGCGGACGCTCGCTGGGGACGCGGATGGAGTCGCTTTCGACTCGCAGAGCACGAGGACGCTCTGCGCGAAATGCGCGCAGCAGTCGAGCTCGGCGCACTTCACCCGAGCGCCGGAGACATGCTCGATCTGGCCGTGTGGAACGAACACTACGCCACTCTCTTGGAACCCCTCGCAACGGCCCTCGTTCGCGCGGAAGCGAGCTCGGTCGTCGAAATGGCCGCTGCACGGGCGACCCATCTGGGGCGCACCGCGGCAGCACACCGACTGCAGTCCGCGGCTCGAAGTGCGAGCGCTGACCCGACGCT
>JBIKYW010000491.1:0-3100 GCA_044355055.1 Planctomycetota bacterium
CTGCGCCGCGCTGCGGCCGTGCTTGCCGCCGCCGCTCTCCTCGCCCCCATCTCCGTCAGCCAGTCTCGTCAGGTCGGATCTGGCGCCGCGACGAGCGCGGGTTCTGCGGGCGGACGCGTCGGCGGCGGAGCCGCGCCGGGTGTCTCGTCGAGGATCGGCAAGAAGGTCGCGCCGCTCTCGGCCTCGAACGTCCCGCTGCCGTCGAATCTGGCGGACTTCGTGTCCGACTTCGATGCGGCGGTGCGGCTCGGCAAGGCGTTCTTCTGGGACGTTCAAGTCGGCTCCGACGGCCTGACGGCGTGTGCGACGTGCCACTGGCACGCGGGCGCCGACGCGCGGGCGAAGAGCCAGCTCGCTCCGGGCCACGACGGCGCCTACGCGGCCATGCCCACCGGTGCGGGCGGCGTGAACTATGAGGTCAAGAGCGGCGACTTCCCGTTCAACGAGCGAGCGGACCCCAACGACCACGACTCGTCGCTCGTGCGTGACATCAACGACCGTCTCACCTCGTCGGGCATCCAGCACCGCATGTTCACCGGCGTGACCCCCGGCGTCGGGCAAGAAGACGGCATCGTGATCCAAGACCCGCCGTTCAACTTGAATGGTTCCAACGTCGGCCGCGTCGAGCCGCGCAACTCTCCGACGATCATCAACGCGATCTTCAACGTGCGCAGCTTCTGGGACGGCCGCGCGCAGGAGAAGTTCAACGGCGTCAACATCTGGGGCGACCTCGACCCGAACGCGCGCGTGCTCGAGCTCGACGCCAGCGGCAACCTCGTTTGGACGCGCATCTTGCTCGACAAGGCCGCCCTAGCCAGTCAGGCCGTGGGTCCGGCCATCTCGGACTTCGAGATGAGCTACGCGGGCAAGTCGCTGCCCGACCTCGGGCGCAAGATGCTCTCGGCGATGCCTCTGCGCGATCAGTTCATCGACCCGACGGACGTGCACCTCGGCACGTACAGCGCGTACCCGTCGCGCGGGATGACGCCCGGAACCACCTACGCGGATCTCATCGACCTCGCCTTCCACGACAAGTGGCACGCGGGCGCGGGCTCCGTGAACGGCTTCACCCACATGGAGCAGAACTTCTCGCTGTACTGGGGTCTCGCGATCCTGTGCTACGAGTCGCAGCTCGTCTCGGACCAGACGCCGTTCGACCGCTACGCGGCGGGCGACACGACGGCGATGACCGCCGAGCAAATCGAAGGCATGAAGATCTACAACTCGGGCGGCGCCGCCTGCGCGGCTTGCCACTCGGGCTCGGAGTTCGCGGGTGCGACTTGGTCGCAGGTCGCCGAGCACGGCGCCGTCGAGCCCATGGCCACCGTCGGCTCGCAGGCGACGGATGAAATCGCCTTCACCACGTTCCCCGACTTCTCGCAGAACGTGCTGACCTTCGACCCCCGTGGCGGTCAGATCCAGATCTTGACGCCGGGCGGCGCGGTGGTGGCGCACGGCAACATTCCCGGCGCGAACGCCAACTGCGTCGACGAAGAGCTCGAGGTCAACCTCCAGCCCGGAGTCGCCGCTCCCATCAACCCCGGCGCGGACCAGCTCGACCTCGCTTTCGAGGCCGAGGTGACGATCGAGTCGTTCAGCGCCGCTCTGCCCTCGGGCCTGTGCCACGTCAACTTGATCGTCGGCATGGAGTGGGGCTCGGACCCGGCGCTACCCGCGGGCGCGTACCCCGTGATCGTGAACGGCACCCAGATCGGCGTGCTGAACATGGGTACGGCGCAGGCCAACGGCGTGTACGACGTCGGCTACTACAACCTCGGCGTGCGTCCGACGACGGAGGACATCGGTGCGGGTGCGAACGGGCCCTTCGGTCCGCTGTCGTTGACGAAGCGCCTGCAGGCTGGGGATCCGACGGTTGCGCAGTGGATGCCCGAAGGCGGCATCAGCGCGAGCGACTACCCGATCGTGAACGGCACGTTCAAGACGCCGTCGTTGCGCAACATCGCGCTCACCGGTCCGTACTTCCACAACGGAGGCGCGGGCACGCTGGAGCAGGTGATCCAGTTCTACGCACGTGGTGCGGACTTCGCGGAAGTGAACTCTCCGGACCTCGACGAGGACGTCGACGGTGTCGGCTCGATCCGCAACAAGGCCGATCGGCAGGCGGCGCTCGTCGCGTTCCTCCGCGACGCACTGCTCGACCCGCGCGTGGCAACTCGCTCGGGCGTGTTCTGCACTCCGTCACTTCCCTTGAAGGACGGCTACGACGGCAATGAGATCTTCGTGGTCGACAACGGCCTCGGCGAGGCGATCGCGACCATCAACGAGCTGCCCCAGACGGGCGCGGCGGGCGGCCCGGCGTTCCGGCCCTTCGCGGACATGCTCGCCGGTGGCGTCAACGTCGTTCACGAGCCGGTGCTCGTCGTCGAGGAGGAAGGCACGCAGGGCTGCGGCCCGCTCGCAGTCCCCTCGGACTCCGAGCGCGTCGTGCGCATCTACCTGACCAACCAGCCCACGGCGAACGTGACCATCGACCTGTCGGTGAGCGATGCGAGCGAAATCTCGATCGAGCCCGCGCAGCTCGTCTTCACGACGTCCGACTGGTTCCACCCGCACGAGATCAAGATCCGCGGTGAGCGCGACGGCGAGCTCGACGGGCAAGTGACGGCCACGCTGGTCACGTCGAACACCCAGAGCAGCGACTACCGCTACAACGGTCTCGAAGTCCAAGACGTGACCTTCACGGTGGTCGACACGACCTCCTACGACAACCAGATCTACGTCGACGGCGCATCGAACGTCCAGCACGCCAATGGCAGCGCGCAGCGTCCCTACAAGCGCATCACCGACGCGCTTGGCTGCGCTCCCGAGGGTTCTGTGATCCACGTGGCGCCGGGAACCTACTACGAGAACCTGCTCGTGAAGGATCGAGACCTCGTCATCGACGGCTGGGGTGCCGTGATCGACGGCGGACGCTCGGGTCCGTGTGTGACGGTGTTCGGTGCGCAGACGCAGGGCACGGTGCTCCGCGGCTTGACGCTCTCGAACGGCGGCGGGCAGAACGCTCCGGCCGGGGCGCTCTTCGTCACCGACAGCTCGAGCGTGCTGTGCGACGGTTGTGTGCTGTCCGACAGCCTCGGTC
>JBIKYW010000073.1:0-10221 GCA_044355055.1 Planctomycetota bacterium
ACGCCGTGATCCAGAGCTTCCCGGCACCGGCCCCTTCGCGAATGTGCAACCCGTTGCCGCAGAACCCCAACAAGCCGCTCTTGGAGCAGATGTTCGGGCGCAGCGTGCCGTACGCCCCCGCCGACGGCCGTCCGCCGGGTGAAGGCTGGGCTCACCAGCGCTTCGAGGAGTTTCCGCCTCAGGTCTTCTTCAAGAGCGCCCAGACGGGGGCCCGCGTCAACACGGGTCTGCGCAACACCGTGCAGCGCCACGGCTACGCGTCGGGCGAGTTCGCACCCGGCGGTCTCTACCACAACACCGCGGGTCTCCCGGGATTCGACGGCACGACGGCGGGAATCGCCCCCAAGGTGCACCCGAACTTCCCCGAGCAGGACCCGCGCGCACTGTGGACGTTCGACGGCACGTTCCCCGTCAAGCTCCTGCAGGCTCGCATGGGCGAAGCGGTGCTCTTCCGCCACCACAACGCGTTGCCGGTCGATCCCGCGGCCAACATGGGCTTCGGCGCGCACACCATCACCACGCACCTCCACAACGGCCACAACCCGTCGGAGAGCGATGGCTACATGCACGCTTACTTCTATCCGGGCCAGTACTTCGACTTCCGCTGGCCGATGATCTTGGCGGGCTACGACACGATCAACGTCGGCGCGACCGATCCGCGCGCCGGACGTCCCGATGGAAACGGCGGGATCACGCGGATTCGCGGCGACTGGCGCGAGACGCAGAGCTCGCTGTGGTTCCACGACCACATGCTCGATCACACCTCGGAGAACGTCTACAAGGGCAACGCCGCGGTGATGAACGTGTACAGCGCGATCGACCGCGGCAACGAGGCGATCAACGACGGCGTCAACCTGCGCTTCCCGTCGGGCTCGGCGCTCGACTGGGGCAACCGCGACTACGACGTCAACCTCGTCGTCGCCGACAAGGCGTGGGACGCGAACGGTCAGTTGTGGTTCAACACGTTTGAGCGCGACGGCTTCCTCGGCGACACGATGACCGTCAACTGGCAGTACGCGCCGTACATGGACGTGCGAGCGCGGCGCTACCGCCTCCGTCTGCTGAACGGCTGCGTCGCACGCTACATGACGCTCGGCCTCGTCCGAGAAAACGGCGAGCCGGTCGTGTTCCACATGATCGCCAACGACGGCAACATCATGGAGCACGCGGTCGCGTTCGACGGAACGAACGGCACGACGCGCGGCGTCCTGCCCGCGCAGGCGATCGCAGAGCGCTGGGACATCGTCGTCGACTTCTCGCAGTTCCAGCCGGGCGAGCGCATCTACTTGGTCAACCTGCTCGCGCACGTCACCGGCGAGAAGCCCGAGGGCAACATCCCGCTCGCGTCGGTGATGAACGGCAGCTACGCGCCGCACACGATCGACGACAACGGCGACGGAGTGATGGATCGCTGGTTCGGCGGCGACCCGTGCGTCGGACGCATCATGGAGTTCCGCGTCCAGAGCTACGCGGGGCAGGACGTCTCGATGAACCCGGCGTTGTACACGGAAGGCGGACTGAAGATGGTCCCGCTCCACCGTCCGTCGGCCGAGGAGCTCGCGACCGCCAAGCACCACTCCTTCGTGTTCGGACGCTCGGGCGGCACCGACGTTCACCCTTGGACGATCAAGACGAACGACGGCGACGGTCTCGACGCGGACTACACGCTCGTTTCGGTCGCTCCGCAGCTCGGCGAGCTGCAAGTGTGGAAGTTCAAGAGCGGTGGCGGCTGGGCCCACCCCGTCCACGTGCACTTCGAAGAGGCGATCACGCTGTCGCGCGACGGCGTCCTGCCCCCGATTTGGGAGCGCTGGGCGCGCAAGGACGTGTGGAAGGTCGGCGCCGGTCCCGACAGCACCTCGGAGGTCGAAGTCGCGATCCGCTTGCGGGAGTTCGCGGGCTCGTACGTCGAGCACTGCCACAACACGACGCACGAAGACCTCGCGATGCTCCTGCGCTTCGACATCGAGCAGCCGGGGCAAGTGGCGCCGCTGCCGTCTCCCGTCCCCACCTGGGAAGGCTGCCTCTCCGTTCCGTCCACGTCGCTGCCGCAAGCTCGCACGGGGGATCGACTCGGCGCAGAGGATCCGGTGGCGAACTCTGCGGCGTGGGCTGCGGCTCAGGGCGGCGGCACGACTGGCGGCACGACTGGCGGCACGACTGGCGGCACGACTGGCGGCACGACCGGCGGCACGACCGGCGGCACGACCGGCGGCACGACGACGCCTCCTCCGCCGCCGCCGCCGGCGATCACGTATGCAATCGACCGCGCGGAGTACCGCGTCTCGAAGCGCGAGTGGCGCATCGAGGGCGGGCTCTCGAACACGGGCGCGGGCGTGACCGTGCAGATCTACCTCGGCGGTTCGGTCAGCGGCACGCTGATCGGCACCGCGACCACCGATAGCGACGGCGAGTTCGAGCTCCGCAAGGTGAACCCGCCCAAGGGGACGTTCACCACGATCAGCCTCCAAGCCTCCAACGGCGCGGTGCTGCTCAACCGGACGTTCAGCAACAACTAGCTTCTTTTCTTCGTGGGAAGGGGTGTGCCGCTCGGTGCGACCGGGCGGCACACCCCGCTTGCTTTGTGGTGAAGCCGGGGCGATCGCGCGCGGCGAACAGGCGCGCTCGGACCCCACTCGACCCGCCCCGCGGCTGCAAGGCGTAGGGCTGGGGAACTTCTTTCCAGTCTTCAGACGGCGCTTCTAGGATTTTGCATTTACCTCAACACGGACCGCCCCAGTTCACCGACAGTGGACCTGGATCGCCGCCCATGGGAGTCGACACCCAGGCAGCGCGAAGCCATGCACCTCCATCGCCCCAGACCGCCCCGAACAGGGCCGCTGCACGCACCGTCGAGCAGTGGGCCCTGGCTCCGTATCGCGACAGCAGCACTCGCGCTGCTGTGGGGTGCGACGTCTGTGGCTCAGGCGCAGCAACCCGCGTGCTTCAACGCGCGGGCGAGCCTCAACACCGCGGAACAGGGCGCGAACTCGGGCTCCTACCGCCCCGACGTGTCGGCCGACGGCCGCTACGTGGTGTTCGAGAGCATGGCCTCGAACCTCGACCCGTGGGACACGCAGCAGCAGAGCGACATCTTCGTCCGCGACCTGCAGCTTGGCGAGACGCGGCGTATCAGCTCGCCGTCGATCTACGTGTCGCCCAACGGCGACTCGCGGCTACCCGCGATCTCGGCCGATGGCCAAAAGGTCCTGTTCGAGTCGGGCGCGTCGAACCTCGTGCCCAACGACACGAACGGCAAGGTCGACATCTTCCTCTGGACGCGCGCGACGAACCAGCTCACGCGCATCAGCGTCTCAACCAGCGGCGCGCAGGCCGACTCGGACTGCGAACGCGCGCGCTTCAGCGCGGACGGGCGCTACGTCGTGTTCGACAGCCGCGCGTCCAACCTCGACTCGGCCGACGGAAACTCGCGGCGCGACGTGTTCGTGCGCGACCTTGTGCTCGGCACGACGCGCTGCGCGAGCCTCACGCACCTCGGTGCCACCGGCGACCGTGACTCATGGAATGGCTCGATCTCCGCGGACGGCACCCGCGTCGCGTTCGAGAGCGACGCGACCAACTTGGTCTTCTGGGACACGAACAACCACACCGACGTGTACGTGCGTGACTTCGCCGCGAACAGCGTGACGCGCGCGAGCATGTCGTGGAACGCGCTCGAGGGCAACGGCCCCTCGATGCGGCCCTCGATCTCGCCGCAGGGCGACTTTGTCGCGTTCGAGTCGCAGGCGTCGAACCTGTCGATCGGCGACAGCAACTACCAGAACGACATCTTCCTGCGCGACCTCCAGAACGGCTTCACGCAGCGCATCTCGATCAACACGACGGGCGCACAGGGCAACATGCGCTCGTTCGAGCCTCAGTTCTCCGGCGACGGGCGCTACGTGTGCTTCATGTCGGAAGCCGCCACGCTGATCCCTGGCGACACGAACAACTTCACGGACGTCTTCGTCCGAGACCTGCACGCGCAGCTCACGGTACGCGTGAGCCGCGGCCGCATGACGAGCCAGGTCCAAAACCACTGCCGCAACGCACGCATCAGCGCCTCGGGCCGCTTCGTCGTCTTCGAGAACGACGCCAACAACCTCGTGCTCGACGATTTCAATGGTTGCTCCGACGTCTTCCGGTCCGACTGGCTCGCGGACACGGGCAACGCGACGGTGACGTACTGCGAGTCGAAGACGAACTCGCTGGGCTGCATGCCGACGATCTCGGGTACGGGCACCGCAAGCCTGTCGCAGAGCTCGGGCTTCTACGTACGCGCGCACAACGTCTTGAACAACAAGTACGGCATGCTCGCGTACTCGCTCTCCGGCACGGCGTCGAAGAGCTTCTTCGGCGGCATGCTGTGCCTCAAGACCCCGCTGGTGCGTACCCCGGTAACTCTTTCCGGTGGCAGCTCCGCAGGAAGCAACTGTAGTGGCGTTCTGGAGTTCGACTTCAACCGATACATGGCTGGTGGCTACAGCTCCTCGCCGCCCGCGGCCCTGCTCGTGCCGGGAACGACCGTGCACTGCCAGTGGTATAGCCGCGACAACGGCTTCGCACCGCCCGACAACGTGTCCCTCTCCAACGCCCTGCGATTCGTGATCCAGCCATGACCCACCGCTGCGCTGCCCTCACGCTTGCTGCCTCGCTGCTGCTCGCAGCGTGCGACACGAGCAAGAGCTTCGATACCGTGAATGGCGGCGCACCCGTGCCGGTCAACGGTGTCTGGGTGCTCCAGTCCCGAGTGCTCACCAGCGAGTGCGAGCCCGAGCTCCCCGAGCGTCGGCTGACCGTGAATGTGGTTCAGTCTGGCCGCGACGTGCGCGTCTTCGTCGACATCGACAGCGACGGGACGTTCGGCGAGCTCGTCGAGCTGCCCGGCACGGTGCGCGGCGAGGAGCTGCGCGCATCGGGAATGATCGAGCGAGCTGGCATCGACTACCAGCTCGACCTGACCCTCAAGTGGATCGTCTGGGGCTCGATGACGGGCTCGATGCAGGTCCGCTCGGTCCCCGACGCGACGAGCACCGTGCCTTCGTGCCTCACGGAGGAGATGGTGACCGCCGTCAAGGTCGGCAACGCGCCGCTCTTCGACCTCAGCGGCTCGTGGGCCGTGGTGCAAAACGTCTCGTTCGCCTCGGGTCCGCTGCAGGCACTCGCAGGCTCGCAAACCACCTCGGACTGGGACATCGCGCAAGAGTCCGGCAACATCCTGCGCGGCATGTTCTACGTCGCGTCCAGCGACACGCGCCGCTACCTCGGCACCGTCAACGACAGCCAGATCATCCTCGGCGGCACCTTCGCCGCTTACGGGCAAGAGTTCCACATCACCTACTCGACGCTCAACGCGGACGGCGACCAAATGTCGGGCCAGTTGCTCGCGCGCTACGGCGCGAACAAGGAGTTCGAGATCGGCTGGGACATCGACGCGATCCGTCAGGCGAGCCTGACGAGCGGTGCGCTGCTCCAAGTGAGCTCCGCGGAACCCGCGGCGTTCCAGCTGATCGACGAGGTCGGCCGCTCACTCCAGCTCTCGGCGGATCCAGCGCGCACGCTGCGGATGCGCCTGCGCTCCGGAGTTTATTGGATCGAGCGGGACGGCTATCGCCATCCGCTGCTCGCCGAGGAGGCGAGCAAGCTCGACGTCGACCTCGGCAAGCTGGCGCGCTGAGCGCGCCCTGCGGGGTAACGCGGTCAGCGCGCCACGGCGCGCGGCTTGAGGCGCGGGAGCAACGGCGAGTCCGTCACGAAGGCGTGGCCCGGCTGCACTGACAGCGGGTACTCGCCCCACCACTCTCCGGCGGCCCAACACGTGCTCTCCATCTCGAGCTCGTCCACCCGCGCGAGGAAACGGCTGAACACCTCGTGCCAGCGCGGCTCATCTCGCGGCACGCCAAACTCGCCGAGGAAGCCGCGCACGCCGTTGCGGGCGCACCAGCTCGCGAAGTCTTCGAGGCGGGCCACGCCGCGATCGAGCAGCTTGGGATCGGCGCGCAGCTCGTCGTGGAAGGGCGTTTGATAGCGGCCGCTGCCGTCCGAGTCGAAGTAGCAGTGCGCTTCGTAGACGACGTTGCCCGAGGGATCTTGGATCCAAGCCTGCGGACCGTTGGACTGCGACCAGGTGTAGCTCTTGGACCAGTCGAGGCCGCCGACGTAGAGCGCCGTGTGGAGATCCACGGAGCGAATGCTGTCCGCCGCGGACTGCGAGATGAGCTTCCAGTCGCTCGATCCCATGTCATGCGGCTCGTTCATCAGCCCGTAGCCATGCAGCGCCTTGTGACTCTTGAACGCGAGCGCGAGGCGCTGCCACAGATCGGCAAAGTCCGCGTGCGAGACCGGAGCGTGCTCGCCGGAGCGTTCGTCGATGATGAACTCCCGCGTCGTTCCGGCCGTCGGCAGGGCGTAGCGCCCGTAGTTGTGCAGGTCGAGGATCACGCGGCACTCGTAGGCGCGCGCGAGGTCGAGGAAGCGCGTGATGCGGCGCAGCTCGGCCGGATCGAGGTCGCCGCCGAGCTGCGGCTGAATGCGCTCCCAGCGAAACGGCAGACGGAAGAGCCGCAGGCCGTGCCGCGCAAAGTACGCCACCGTGCCCTCGCCGTTGTAGATCCAGTCCTTGCCGTAAGTCCCCGGGCTCGCGCAAGAGAAGCCGGGCTTCTCATGGCCGAACTCCGCGCCCGCCAGGTTGATGCCTCGCAAGACGGGCACCTCAGGCTCCTCGGGCTCGGCGCCCCTGGAAACGAGGAGCGCCCCAGCCGGAAGCAGGGCGAGTGCGATCAGAGCCGATCTGCGGATCAAGCGTCACGTCTCCATCTCGTCACATCGCCCCCCCGCCTTGCAAGCCCCTAGGGGCCCGCGCAGGGCTCAGGGCCAATGCAGGTGGAAGAGGGCGGTCGTACCGTTGGTGTCGAGCACGGAGGACGACAACGCTTGGGTGCGCAGCTCGATGCTCGCCCAGCGCGTGAAGTCGTAGTGGAACCCGAGCCAGAACTCTTGGAACGCCTCGGACTGGTCATCTACGGAGGCCCGCAGGCCCACCGAATACCAGAAGTCGTTGGCGCCGATGAAGTAGTCTTGGTTCAGCCAGTGCTTCCACTCCGCGATCGCGGAGAACATCGCGTAGCCGCTCGGCGCGAAGTAGGGGTGCGGGAGCGCGCCGAGGTTGGTGCTGTCGATGATCGCGTTGCCGTTGTCCTGATCGAAGCCGGTGAAGTCGGCCTTTCCGAGCAGCTGCAGCTGGCGCGGCGCGAAGGACAGCATGTAGGAACCAAAGGCGTTGATCTCGTAGCGTGTGTTCGCGTCCGAGTAGTCCGCGAGCGACGCGCTGATGCCGTAGTCGAGCTGGCGGTTGGCCTTGTAGCCCAGCTCGACGCGGAAGCCCGTGCGGTGCAAGTCGATGGCGAGGGTCTCGTAGTTGTCCGCCACATACTCGTCGAAGAGCCGCGCCCCGAGGCGCAGACCCGAGTAGTTCTCGTGGGTCACGCCGATGTTGTAGAGCATGCGGTTCGAGAGGCGGTCGGGCTCGTCCCACGTCGGAAGCTGAAGATCCGCGTACAGCGCGGTGCTGTCGCTGAGCTTCTTGCGACCGTTCATGTAGAACACATTGCCGAGCAAGGCCGGTGCATTTTCCTTGGGATCGAGCCGCCGCCACCCGTAGCCACCGCCGACGTACTCATCTGCATCTCCAATGGGATGCAAATAGCGTAGCGAGTAGTCGGTGGACTTCATGTTGTACAGGCCTTCGCGGCCGCGTGCGTCGTCGAACTGAACGCTCGTGATGAGGCTCGGGTTCTGCACGGTGCGCGCCTTGGCGAGCGCGATCGGAGCTTCGCGGTGCAGCGGGCTCAGGCGCGTGATCTCTTCGTACTGCTCGATCGCGTCGCGTGTCTTGCCGCGCAGGTGATAGAGCTGTGCGAGGTCGAAGCGTGCTTCGAAGTTGCCGGGCTCCGCGGAGATCAGCGCGCGGTAGGCGTCCTCGGCCTTCCGCGGGCGATAGTCCTTCAGCTCCTTGGCCTCCTTCTCGTTGGCGACCTGCGTCGCCACGACGAGCGCGGCTTCGTAGTCGAGGCCGGCATTGGAGGGCGCCGTCGTGCTGCCTTCGCCGATCGAGTCGATCGGAGTCAGTCCGCCCAGCTCGGCGTCGATCACCTCGTCGTAGGCCTCGAAGGCCTCCTCGTAGCGGTGATCCCAATACATCGCTCGCGCATACTCGCGACGCGCGAGCACGCTCGAAGGATCGGCGGCCATCAGCAGCTTGTACTGCTCGCGGGCCGACTCGTAGTCGCGCTCGAGCACGAAGTGGCGCGCCAGCGCGAGTCGAGCGCGTGAGTTGCCCTCCGATGCCGCGAGGACGCGCGTGAGCGTCTGACGCGGGTCGACGCGCTCGCCGTGCGAAAGCGCGATGTTCTGGGCTTCGCCGAGGCGCACCATCGCGACCAAGTTGTCGGGGTCGTAGCGCAGCACGTGGCGGAATGCCTCGCCCGCGCTCTTCCAGTCGCCCTCGCCGAGACCGATCTCGCCGAGCTCGATCCACGCGCGCACGTCGTCGCCGAGCTCACGCGTCGGCGCTGCGGTGATCGCGACCTTGGCGCGCTCGGAGCGGCCGACCTTCTCATAGGCGCGGCCGAGCCAATACGCTGCTTCCGGCGTGCGGCCCGAGGGATGCTTCATCGCCTCGTGGAACTCGCGCACGGCCTCCAGAGGCCGATCGCGGTCGTAGAGCGCGCGTCCGAGCGCGATGCGCACTTGGATCGCGGCCATCTGATCGCCCGAAGCGCCCGAGAGCCAGTTGCGGCACAGGCGCTCGGCCTGCTCGGCGTTGCCGATCTTCTGCAGGTTGCGGCACAGGAGGATCAGCACCTCCGCGTCGGGACGGGCATCGCCGCCGATCGACTGGCACACGGCGACCGCTTCGTCGAAGCGCGCTTGGTCCTGCAGGACGCGCGCGAGACCGATCTTGGCGCGCGTGCCCGAAGGCGAGGACTCCGAAACCTGCTCGAGCTGCGCCGCGGCGCGCTCCAGCTCCCCCGCCTGACGCAGCATCTCGGCATAGGCAATGCGCGAGTCGTGGTCATTGGGATTGCGACGCAGGATCTGTTCCCAGTGGGTGGCTGCGACGCCGTACTCACCGACGAGTCCGTGGTAGCGCGCGAGCGCCCGCTGGTACGTGCGGTTCTCGCTCATGCGCGGAGCGAGCTGCGAGAGCGTGCGGAGCGCGGGACCCGACTGGTAGCTCTCCAACGCAATCTCGGCGATGCCGAGCTGGGCGTGGCTGTTCTGCGGATCGATCGCGAGCACTTGGTCGTACAGCGTGCGCGCCGACTTCAGGTGGCCGATCGTCACGAGCTGGTCGGAGACTTCGAGACGCTTGTCGAGATTCGAAGGCTCGACTTCGGCGAGCGTCTCGGCGATCCGCGTCGCTTCGGATGCGTCTCCCATCTGCGCCTGGCAGCGCACCAGCAAGAGCGCCCACTCGACTTCGCCCGGGAAGTCCTCGGAGAGCGTCTGGATGAGCGGCAGCGCATCCTGCGGTTGCTGCATGTCGAGCAACACGGGCGCGACGAGGCGACGCGTCGATTCGAGCGACGTGTCGAGCGCTTGCAGGTGCTGGCGGTAGATCGTGCGGGCGCCGTCGTAGTCGCGAGCCCAAGCGCGCGTGCGCGCGAGCAGGGCGGCGACCTCGATGTCCTTCGGCGAGCGGCGAAGCACGTATTCGAGCTGTGCCGAGGCCTCGTTGTAGCTGCCGCCGACGATCCAGCAGGTCGCGAGCTTGCGGCGTGCATCAAGGTCGGAGGGTGCGAGTTGGACGAGCTTCAGGTAGCTCGCGCGAGCCTCGTCGATGCGCTCGTCGTAGAGCAAGAGGCCCGCATACTCGGAGAGTGCCTCGCGATCGGAGGGATAGGCCTGCAGGATGCGGGCGTATTGATCCATGGCCTCGACGCGGCGGTCGAGCTTGAGGGAGTTGCGCGCGGAGCGCAGGAGAATGTCGCGCTCGAGATCGAAGGAAGTGGCCTGCGGCGGGGTCGCTTCGGAATTGCTCCGCGGGGTGCGGTCGACCTCTGCCTCAGTCTTGGGCTCCGTCGGCAGGGGCGAGTTCTCACGAGCGGTACCTGAGTCGTCCGGGGCGGGGGTCGTGCTGGGTCGCGTGTCCGGAAGGTTGATCACATCGAGCGAGTCGCGCGAGCTTGCACGGCTCTCAGGCCCCTCCAACGTGGGTCG
>JBIKYW010000492.1:0-3081 GCA_044355055.1 Planctomycetota bacterium
ATCCCCGCCATGACGCACGGATACAGCGGCGGCCAGAGCGAAAAGACCTCGTCGAGGCAGGTCACGAGGCCGCCGCCGCGCGCGAGGCTCGCGCCCGCCGAGAGCGTCCAAGCGGCGTCGCCGTCGATTCCAAGTCCGTAGAGCGAGCTCGCGCGAACGCTCGCAACCACCGCACATGCCGCAGCGAGCATCACCAGCGCCCAAGTGGCGATGGAGTCACGACGTGCTGCGCTTTCCATGGGGGCCGGAGTCTAGCGATTCAAAGCACCGACCCCCGCAGCGCCGGGCGCCGCGGGGGTCGGATTTCCTTGCGCTGCGTGCGCGGTCAGGAAGCGAGGATCTGGTCGAGTTGACCAATCATCTCGGCGTCTTCCGTGCCGATCTCCTTGGCCTTCGCGGCGAAGGTCTTCGCGCGGGGCACGTCGTTGAGCGGCTGGGAGCACCACATGGCGCCCATGTAGTTCATCTCGAACACGATCTTCTTGTCGACGACCTTGCCCGTCGCGTTGAGCGAGTCGAGTGCGGCGAGCGCGGCGCGCGCGGTGCCGTCGTCGCGGACTTGGCGGAACTGCGCCTGAACGCACAGCTCGAGAAGGCCGTTCTCGTTCTTCGCGTCGAGCTCGCGCCCCGCCGCGTACGTGGCCTCATCGCCGTTGCCGCTCTTCAGCAGCGCCTTCACCGCGCGCAGCTTGCGGCCCTGCTTGTTGTCCTTGTCGAACTCGAGCGCCGCGCGAACGGACGCGATGTAGAGCTTGCCGGCCACGCTGTCTTCCGTGGCACCTTCCAGCGCCGTCGCGAGCTTGTCCCATGCCGCGAGCTTCGCGTCGCCGCTGGCCTGCTCGAAGGCGCTGACGTTGGCCTTCGCGTCGGCGAGCTCCTGCTTGCCCTTCGCGACGATCTCTTCCATTTTCGGAACGAACGCACTCGGACCGCCGGGCATGTAACCCATCTGGCCGAACACCTCGCCATCGGCCGTCATCAGGAGCAGGGTCGGGAAGCCCTGGACGTCGTACTTGTCCGACAGTTCCTTGTTGCGGTTGGGGTTCGGCACCTTGGCCTTGACCGCCGGATCGCGCGGATAGTCGAGCGCCACGAGCACGAAGTGCTTCTTTGCGGCCGTGAGGAACTCCTCGTGCGAGAAGACCTCGGAGTCAAGGCGCTTGCACCAGCCGCACCAGTCCGAGCCCGTGAAGTCGACGAAGAGGTCCTTCTTCTCGGCCTTGGCGAGCTTGACCGCCTCGTCGAAGTCGGCGACCCAGCCTTCTCCAGCAAACGAGGGAGCCACGAGGGCAAGCGTGCCGACGAGCGAGAGCGTCGCGGCGCGGAGCGAGAGCAGCATGAGCAGTCCTTGTAGAAATTCAGGAGAGCGGTGGCGCGCCGTTCGCGACCGAGCGCACGGGGCACCGCGGAAGGTCTCGGAATCGTAGCGCCTCCGAACGGCCCACGCCCGCGCCGAGCTCGAACTTACAGCCGGCTTGCACCAGATCCCTCCCCGGAATGAGTGCGCGCTGTCGCTAGAAGATTCGGGCGAGCAGTGCGAAACGGATCTCGTCGAGCCCGTCCTCGTTGCCGTGGAACCAGAGGAGCTCCGGCCCCAACGACGCGAAAGGCGTGTACCACCAGTCGAGACCGGCGGCCGCGTAGGGCCCCCATTGATCGACGCCGATCACCACGTCACTCGACTCGTCTCGCCACTCGAGACCGCCGCGAACGTGCACTCCCAGCGGGGTGCCTTCGATGCGCGCGCGCGCCCGCAGGCCGGTCTGCACGCGCCAGAGGTGGACGTCGCCGGCGCCGGAATCGAGTTCGTGCTTGGACCAGTTCGCGCCGAGCTCCCAGCTCGCGACGATCGGGTCGTCGTTCAAGTCGTAGCCGCCTCCGAGCGAAACCATGAGCGCATCGCCGTAGTCCACGGCAGCGCCGCGCGTGGGGTCCGCGACACCGGCCCCGAACTCGATCCACTCCCGCGGCGCTTCGGGATGCGGGGCCGTACACGCACCCGCGACGAGCGCGAGAAGGCCGAGCGTGGCGCAGCGAGGTCTCACGGCGTCTTGGGCTCGAAGGGCTGCCCGCCGAGGTAGATGCAGGGCGTCTTCTGCAGCTCGTAGTGCTGCTGCAAGAGCGCCCCGAAGAGGCCCATCAGCGGCTCACACTCCGCTTCCTCGCGGCCGACGCCGCGAATGTGCGCCACCTCGCGAAACTCACCGAGGATCCCGAGCTGCGCGATGGCTCCGTCGTACACGCCGATGGCCACGCAGTAGGGCTGCCCAGCTCCGTGAGTGTGGTAGTTGAGAACGAGCTGTTCCTGCGCCGCGACCGCGTTGCGCATCAGCATCGAGTAGCGCGGGTGCTGCTCGATGCGTTCGATCACGAGCGCGAAGAACTCTGCCGGATTCATGGGAGCGAGATTCAACCAGAATCGAGCCCGCAGGCCAACGCCTCGAGCGCTCCCCAGACCCTCAGGGCACGAACAAGACCTGCACAGCGTCCGAGAGGTCGAACTGCACGCCGTCGCGGAACCAGCATTGGAAGTTCCAAAGCTCGCCGGGAAGCATCGGAGCCAGCGGCGCCGCCGCGAGGTCGACCGCGTGGGTCAGGGTCGTGCCCGTGCCCGAGTTCACGATCGGGAGACGCAGCGCGGGCGTGCCCACGCAGCGGGTTCCATTGCCGAAGGGCGTCGATTGCCGTGCGGTCGCGCAGTAGAAAAGGCCCGACTTCTGCGGCGGGATGTTGCTCGCCGTTAGAACGAGGTTGTTGGCCGCGACACTGGTCGAGCCGCCGACGGTGATCACCGAACCGAGCGCCCCGCTCTGACAGTAGCGCTCGACCAAGGAGCACGCTCCGCGCACGACGCGGAAGCCGTCGACACCGGCCTCGACGATCGAGGCAGTTCCAGAGTCATTGGCCGTGAATCGGACGCGCACGTTGGCGTTGGAGGCAATGCCTGCAGCCGCGAGCTGCGCCGCAGTCACCTCCGCGCTGCGCCACGTGGTGGCGCTCGTCGTGTGGCTCGCGATGGCGACCCACGGTCCACTCGTGCCGTTCGAACTGGCCTCGACGAGCAAGCGGTCGATGCCGTCG
>JBIKYW010000493.1:0-3075 GCA_044355055.1 Planctomycetota bacterium
GGCCTGCGAGGGCGAGCTCGCGTTCATGGAAGGCTGCGTGAAGTGCCACGGCTGCGGCTTCAGCCAGTGCTGAGACTGCGCGCTGCCGCGCTGAACAGCTTCGATTTCTGTGCGCCCGCTGCGGAGCTCGACCGCAGCGGGCGCACTGCTTTTCAGCGCAGCACGACTGCAACTTTCCGACTCACGAAGCAGATAAATGCGATTCAAGATCTTGAATCGGCTTTTCAAGCATTGTTTTACAAAGCGATTTTTCCGCATCGTTCGAAAGCCGACGCAAAACTCTTCCACGCCATTGCGGGATCGAGAGCGCGACGCGAAAAGATCCGCCGCGTCTCTGCGCTCCAAGGTTCGAGTGCGGGGAGCGCGCGAAGCGCTTCATTCCAGCGAGGGATTTCATGCAGGGTCATTGGCACGACTTGATCGAACACTCCGAGCGTGATTTCGAAGCCGCGCAGCAGCGCAGCGGCTTTCAGTGCAAGGAGCGAGAGCTGCAGGACGACGTCGAGTTTCGGCTGCTGAGCCGCTGCGAGCTCGACGTCGCGCTGTTCACCTCGTTCTGCGAGCCGCGCGCGCTGATGCGCATCACGGCCTACATGATCTGCGAGCTCGAAGATTGGCAGTTGGAACCCGTTTTCCGCTTCTGTCACCTCGCGAGTGACGAGATCGAGCTCGGCGCCTTCGACCTCGACGGCGATCTCGACACCCGCTACCGCCTGAAGATCCCCTTTCCGAAGTCGGGGCTCGACGTCCGCTTTGCACGCAAGGTCCTGCTGTCGTCGTTCGTGACCTTCGCGGAGTTCCAACGTGTGTTGCCGCTCGTCCTGCGAAGCGAGCTCGATCCCGCGCAGGCGGCGGAGCTCGTGGGGGAGCGGATCGAGCACTCCAAGCTCGCCGACTCCATCCTCGGTGGCCCGTCCGAGTCGCTCTGGCGCCCGCGCTGGAACCCGTTCGAGGGCGGTCGCACCGAGAGCGGGCCCGAGCTGCTCAACTGAGCGTCGCGCGCGGTCTATCGCAGCGCGTGCTGCGCACGAGGTCGGCTTGCGACAGGTCGCGAGCGGCTCCATGCTCCGCGGCACGGAGGACCGCCCGCATGGCCGCTCGCAAGCAGCTCGTCGTCTTCGTTCACGGCTGGAGTGTCAGCAACCTCGATACCTACGGCGGTCTCCCCGCGCGCATCGTCGCGGAGGCGGCACGCGCGGGTGTCGAGGTCACGACCAAGGATGTCTTCCTCGGGAAGTACGTCAGCTTCCGCGATGAGGTGCGGGTCCCGGACATCGCCTACGCGTTCCAGCGCGCGTTCGAGCGCGACCTCGCAGCGCTCGTGCGCAAACACGGTCGCTTCGTTGCAATCACGCACTCGACCGGTGGCCCCGTGATGCGCGAGTGGGCGCACCGCTTCCATGTCGCGGGCGGCGGGCCGATGTCGCACCTCGTGATGCTCGCACCTGCGAACTTCGGTTCGGCGCTCGCGCAGCTCGGAAAGAGTCGCTTGAGCCGCGTGAAGACGTGGTTCCAAGGCGTCGAGCCGGGCAGCGGCGTGCTCGACTGGCTCGAGCTTGGCAGCCGCGAGACCTGGGAGCTCAACACACGCTGGATCCGCGGCGAATCGATCGCTCCGGGTCCCGACGGCGTGTTCCAGTTCGTGCTCACGGGCCAGACGATCGATCGCAAGCTGTACGACGCGCTCAACAGCTACACGGGCGAGCTCGGGAGCGACGGCGTGGTGCGCGTGGCGGCGGCAAACCTCAACGCGACGTACGTTCGACTCGAACAGGCGTCGTCGTCGAGCGGCACCGATGCGCGCAAGTCCCTCTCGCTCGCTCTCGCCGAGCCCGCGCGTCGCGCGTCACGCACAGCGATGCTCGTCGTGCCGCAGAAATCGCACTCAGGCTCCGAGCGCGGCATCCTGCGCAGCGTGAAGAGCGCCCCGAGCGCGCGCGGCGCGGACCGTGATCGCCCCATCATCGACGCGTTGCTCGAGTGCATCGGAGTGCGCACGGTGCGGCAATACGAGCAGCTGTGCGCCACGTTCGAAGAGCGCACGCTCGCGACGCAAGCGGCCGAGCGCGTCGAGGTGGAGGAGAGGCTGCTCGGGGATCGGCACTACATCCACGATCGCCGCAGCATGGTGATTTGGCGCGTGCGCGACACGAGCGGCGCGGCGGTCGTGGACTTCGACTTGCTCTTCACGGCCGGCCCGGACGCGAACCCCAACGCTCTCCCCGAAGGCTTCGTGACCGACCGCCAGCGCAACCAGCGCGACGGCGGCACGCTAACACACTTCTTCAATCACGACGCGATGTTCGGCAGCGAAGAGCTCGTCCACCGCGGCGAGGTCCTGCGACGCGCACGCCGCGGAACGGACACGTTCGGCCTGCGGATCGAACCGCGGCCAGCGACCGGCTTCGTTCACTATCTGCCGGCGGAAGCCAAGCCGAGCGGCGAGCTGCTCGCGACGCTCCTGCGACCGAACGAGACGACGCTCGTCGACATCGTGCTGCGCCGCAACGTGCACGAGGGCGTGTTCCGTCTGAAGCAGGGCACCGATGCCAGCGGCCGCTTCGACCGCGACGAGCCCGGCCCCATCGTCTGAGGGTGACGTGTAGACTGCCGCGCATGCCGAGCAAGGCCACCACCGTCGCCGAGTACCTGTCGGAGCTTCCCGAAGACCGCCGTGCCGCGCTCGAAGCGGTGCGCAAGGTGTTCCGCGCCAACCTCGACAAGCGCTTCGTCGAAGGTATGGCGTACGGAATGATCGGCTGGGCCGTGCCGCATTCGCTCTATCCGGCGGGGTATCACTGCAATCCCGCGCAGCCGCTGCCGTTCGCGGGCCTCGCCTCGCAAAAGAGCGGGATGTCGCTCCACCTCATCGGCCTGTACTACGACCAGCAAGGCGGGAAGCCAGGTCCGTTGCTGGAGTGGTTCACGTCTGCGTGGAAGAAGAGCGGCAAGAAGCTCGACATGGGCAAGGCCTGCATCCGCTTCAAGAAGGTCGACGACCTCGCGCTCGACGTGCTCGCAGAGGCGCTGCGCAAGCTGACCTACGAGAAGTTCATCGCCATGTACGAAGGTGCG
>JBIKYW010000495.1:0-3073 GCA_044355055.1 Planctomycetota bacterium
GCACGACCGAGCGACCTTGGAGCGCCGGTGCGGCCTCGCGCGCACCCGCGAGCTCGAGCACTGTCGGCATCACGTCGACGCTGGTCACGACGTCGCTCACGCGCCGCGCCGCGAAGCCCGGAGCGCGCATCATCAGCACGACGCGCAGCGCCTCGTCGTGCAGCGCGTTGCCGTGGCCGACGTAGCCGTGCTCGCCGAACCCTTCACCGTGGTCCGAAACGACGACCACGATCGTGTTTTCCGCAAGATCGCCGCGCTCCAGCCGCTCGAAGAGGCGCGCGAGCTCGCGGTCGGTGTGGCGGATCTCCGCGTCGTACAGGTCGCGCCAGAAGTCCATGATGTCCGCATCCGACGTGCGGATGCCGAACTCGTTGAGCTTCTGGTAGAGGCCCTCCTGCTCGGGGCCGTTGCCCGCGTTGCAGTGCTCCTTGTGCTTGAGGATCAGCCGCACGCCGTCGGCATCGATCTCGCGCTTCTCCAGCCAGCGGTCGATCACCGCGACGAGGCGCTCGTGCTCCTCGCGCTCGCGGTAGTCGGGCCGATAGGCCTGCAGGTCCGCCTCGGGCGGCCGATAGGGGCCGTGGACTTCGTAGGTGTGGAAGAAGAGGAAGAAGGGCTCGTCCTTGAACTCCTCGACCCAGCGCAGCGTGCGCTCGAGGTTGGGCACGAGACGGCTGGGGTGGAGCACGTTCGACGCGTGCTCGTCGGGCGTGTCGCCTTCGTTCAGGGGATACAGGTCGAAGCCTTGGCCGAGCCCGAACTGTCGCTTCGCGTAGCCGCCGTCGGTGAATGCCGCCGTGGCGTACCCGCGCGACTTCAGGACCTCCGCGAGCGTGGTGACGCGCTCGCTCATCGCACCGGGATCGGGGAAGGTCGAGACGCCGTGCACGCTCGGATAGAGCGAGGTCATCAGCGAGAGCAGCGAGGGCGCCGTCCACGGAGCCGCGGACTGCGCGTTGTCGAAGACCACCGAGTTCGCGGCGAAGCGGTCGAGGTTGGGGCTCGTGCCGCGCGCGTGGCCGTAGCAGCCGAGGTGGTCGGGTCGCAGCGTGTCGAGGGCGATCACGACCACGTTGGGCGGGCGCTGCGCGTCGCCGCACTGCAGGGAGAGCGCGCCGAGGAGGAGCGGGAGCGCGAGCGTGCGGCCGAGGCGGGGCATACGTCCGATTGTAGTCTTCGAGCCGAGCGCGATCCCGCGCGGAGGTTGACCTCGAGGCCGCGGGCGGATGGGATCGGGGGATGGGAAAGCTCCGTCTCGCCGTGCGCACGGCGCGCGCGCTGGCCGCGACCACCTTCTGGTATGGCCTGTGGTGGTGCGGCCATGGGCTCCTTTTCTTGGCTGCGCGCCGACGACTGCGCTGGCGTCGCTGGATCATGCAGCGGTGGTGCCGCGCGCTGTGCCGCGCCTTGGCCGTGCGCGTCGAGGTGATCGGCCTGCCGCCGCCCGCGGGCTCCCTGCTCGTCAGCAACCACTTGAGCTACGTCGACGTTCTCGTGCTCGGCGCCAGCGTGGACGCGGCTTTCCTCTCGAAGGCGGAGGTCGCCGACTGGCCTCTGATCGGTCGGCTCGCGCGCGACTTCGACACGCTGTTCCTCGTGCGCGAGCGGCGTCGCGATCTTCCTGCGATGAACCAGCAGATTGCGACGACGCTGGAGCGCGGCGTCGGCGTCGTGCTCTTCCCCGAGGGCACGAGCCATCGCGGAGATCGCGTGCACGAGTTTCGGCCTTCGTTACTCGCGCCCGCGGCCGAGGGCGGTCTGCGCGTGTGGGCGGCGTGCTTGAGCTATCGGACACTCGACGGGGATCCTCCCGCGTCGACCCACGTGTGTTGGTGGGGCGACGCGCCCTTCGGGCCGCACGCGCGGCTCCTGCTGCAGCTCACTGGGATCGAGGCGCGCGTCGAGTTCTTGGCGGAGCCGCACGTCGACCCGGACCGCAAGGCCCTCGCTGAGCGGCTTCGGACCGCGATCGAGGCGCGCTTCCAGCCGATTCCCTGAGCGGCCCGCTGCCGAGGTGGTGCGGGCTCGCGCTATCCTCTTGCGCCCCGCCATGAGTACGAACCGCGTCGCCGTCGTCGAAAAGGCTTTCGACGACTGGCTCGAATCCGCCGCTGCGGCCCCTGCGCTGCTCCGCTCCGACGAACCGCTGACGCCTCAGAGCGCGCTGACCGCGCGCGCGGCGCTCGAGCTCTTCGAGGATCAAGTCGCCTCGCGCGCGCTCGACGTCGCGGCGCGCGAGCTCAAGAAGTCGAACCGCAGCTTCTACACGATCTCTAGCGCGGGTCACGAGAACAACGCCGTGCTCGGCGCGCTCTTGCGCGCGACGGATCCGTGCTTCTTGCACTACCGCTCGGGCGGCCTGATGCAGGCCCGCTCGCGCAAGCGCGACGGCGGCACGCCGGTGTTCGACACGCTGCTCTCGCTCGTCGCCTCGGCCGAGGATCCCGCGAGCGGTGGTCGCCACAAGGTGTGGGGCAGCCGCCCTCTCTGGGTGCCTCCGCAGACGAGCACGATCGCTTCGCATCTTCCGAAGGCCGTCGGACTCGCGATCTCGCTCGCGCGCTCGCGTCGACTCGGCGTCGAGATCGAGCTTCCCGGCGACTCGATCGTGTGCTGTACGTTTGGCGACGCGTCCGCGAACCACTGCACGGCGCTCGCGGGCTTCAACTTCGCGCGCTACGCGACGCGGCAGGGAAGCCCGTGTCCGGTGCTGTTCGTGTGCGAGGACAACGGCATCGGCATCTCGGTGCCGACTCCGCGTGACTGGATCCGCGAGAGCTTCGGTGCGGTCGAGCACCTGCGCTACTTCCGCGCGCAAGGCGAGCTGGATCAGGTGTACGACAGCGTGCGCGAAGCGATCGAGTGGTGCCGCACGACGCGGCGACCTGCGTTCCTGCACATGGAGACGACGCGCCTGTGGGGGCATGCGGGCTCGGATGTCGAGACGACGTACCACAACCTGAAGGAGATCGAGGCACTGGAGGCGCGCGATCCGCTCCTGCGCAACGCGAATCGTCTCGTCACGTGTGGCGCTGCGACGCCGGAGGCGTTGCGTGCGCTCGTGCGCGACACT
>JBIKYW010000494.1:0-3073 GCA_044355055.1 Planctomycetota bacterium
CTGCACCTGCCGCTCGTCAAGCACATCGCCGAACGCCTGCTCCAAACGCTGCCGAAGTCGATCGAGCTCGGCGATCTCGAGAGCGCCGGCTCGTTCGGCCTGATGGATGCGATCCGCGGCTTCGATCCCGACCGCGGCATCAAGTTCAAGACCTACTGCACGACGCGCATCCGCGGCTCGATCCTCGACATGCTGCGCTCGCAGGACTGGGTCCCGCGCCTCGTGCGCCTCAAGGCGAGCCGCATCGAGAAGACGCTGCAGCGCCTGCAGGGCGAGTATGGCCGCGAGCCTACCCACGCCGAGCTCGCCTCCGCGCTCGACATGGATCACGCGACGCTCTCCGAAGAATTGAGCCAGTCGCGCGCCAAGGCGATGTTCTCGCTCTCCGAGCGCTGGGACGACCGCGACGACGACAGCGCGGGCGAGAAGATCGAGATCGTCGAGGACGAGAAGGCCACGGACCCCGTCCACGAGCTCAACCGCCGCGACCTGATGCTGCACATCACGAAGTCGCTCTCCCACAAGGAACGCTTCATCATCGAGCAGTACTACGACGTCGGCCACACGATGCGCGAGATCGGTGAGATGCTCGCGCTGACCGAGTCCCGCGTGTGCCAGATTCACTCGAACGTGATGGCGCGCCTGAAGGACCTGCTCAACCCGGGTTCGAGCAACCTCGAGACCTGAGCGCGGGCCGCGAGCGCGATAGGATCGACGCTCCCCTTGGAGCTGCGCGTTCAACACGAGGGCTGCGTCGACTCGACGAGTGAGCGTCTCTTCGACGCACTCGTGCGGGGTTCCGCGCACCACGGAGACGTGTGCATCGCGCGCGAACAGACCGCAGGACGCGGCCGTCGAGGCGCAGCGTGGCACAGCGGGCCCGACGGCGGTCTGTATCTCTCGATCCTGCTGCTGCCAGGACCGCCGCTCCTGCACCCGGCCGCGCTCACCATCGGTGCGGGGATCGCGGCGCTCGAGACCGTGCGCGCCCTCGGCGTTGAACGGGCAAGGCTCAAGTGGCCCAACGACGTCGTGGTCGACCGTGAGCGCGGCGCCGACGCACTCCACGCGAGCGCGAAGCTCGCCGGCGTGCTGGTCGAGACGCGGGGCCTCGACCCCGCGAACCCGCACTACGTCGTGGGAATCGGGCTCAACATCGCCCAGCGGACATTCCCGCCCGAGCTCGCAGCCGCGCGCGCAGTGACCAGCGTGGCGCTCGAAGGCGGGCAGGCCTCGCTCCAGCGCGCCGAGAGCGAGCTGCTGCCGCGGCTTGCCGCCGGCTTGGAGCGCGCCGCGCTCGAATCCTCCACGCTCACCGAGCGTTTCCTCGACTGCGCGCGACTGCGCGACGCCCTCGTCGAAGTCGAGCTTGGCGCCGAGCTGCGGCGTGGCCGCGTGCGCGCCCTCGAGTTGCGCCGCGGGATCGCGCTGGAGCGCAGTCCGTCGAGCGGAGGGGAGGCACGCGTCGAGTGGCTCGCACTCGAGCACGTACGCCAGGTCCGCGCGCTCGAACGAGAGTGAGACACGGCGGGGAGGCTCTTGTGCTGGTGTCCAGCACGACGCAGCGCGGGCGCAGACCCACTTCCGCGGTCCGACGCCCCGTGTCGGTACACACCGCATCCCCGGACGGTCAGGAGTCCACCGGAGACTGGAACCGAAGCTCGAAGTGAGTCGTTGCACGCAGTCCGCGGCACCTTCCCCGCCGCACTTGCTCCGTCGCTCGGGGCGCCATCGAGTCGCGGAAAAAACGCGATTTCCGCACCTGCGACTCCTCGCGCGCGGGCACGGCCTCGAAGCGACGCGTCGCACACGCGGCTCGGAGGCGCCGCCGGACGGGCGCGAGCGCGACGTTGCTAACATCCTCGCCCCTCGACTCTCCTCGGACACGAACGCAAGAGACCCCACGGATGGCACGCAACGACGGACGCACCCCTGACGCCCTGCGACCGATTTCCTTCGCGCGCAACTACACCAAGCACGCGCCCGGCTCGGTCCTCGTCAGCTTCGGCGACACGCGCGTGCTGTGCACCGCGATGTACACCGACGGAGTCCCGCCGTTCTTGCAGGGTCGCGGCCAAGGCTGGCTCACGGCGGAGTATTCGATGCTGCCGTCGGCCACGAAGGACCGTAAGTCACGCGACAAGGCGGGCAAGGTCGACGGCCGCTCGGTCGAGATCCAGCGCCTGATCGGCCGCTCGCTGCGCGGCGTGGTCGAGCTCGCGAAGATGACCGAGCGCACGGTGTGGATCGACTGCGACGTCCTGCAGGCCGACGGCGGCACGCGCACGGCCGCGATCACAGGCACCTACGTCGCGCTGTACGACCTCTTCAAGCACATGGAGCAAAAGCGGCTCCTGCGGGCGTGGCCGCTCGCGTCGCAAGTCGCGGCGGTCAGCGTCGGCGTGGTCGGGGGCGAGGTGCTCGTCGACCTCAACTACGCGGAAGACAGCAAGGCGGAGACCGACATGAACCTCGTGATGACCGGCGAGGGCAAGTTCATCGAAGTGCAGGGCGCCGCGGAAGGCGCGCCGTTCTCGCAATCCGAGCTCGACGGCATGCTCCGCCACGGTCAGGCCGCGATCTCCAAGCTCTTCGAGCTGCAGCGTGCGGCGCTGGCTGGCTAGTGTCGCTCTGCTCGCGCTGTGCGCGACTCCGCTGCGCGCGCAGCTCGCGCGCGAAGTGAGCATCGCCGTCGAGCGCGCGATCGCGGCGGGCGAGGTCCCAGGCGCGGCGGTCGTCGTGGGCCGAGGGGACGAGCAGCTCCTGCGCGCGGCATTCGGGTCACGCGCGCTCGAACCGCGGGAAGCGGTCACGCTGGACACGCTCTACGACCTCGCGTCGCTCACGAAGCCGATCGCGACGGCGACGAGCGTGATGAAGCTCGTCGAGCGCGGCTCTCTCGAACTTCAAGCGAGCGTGGCGCGCGTGCTGCCGGAGTTTGGCGCGCAGGGAAAGGACGCGATCACCGTCGAGATGTTGCTGCTGCATACGAGCGGCCTCGTCGCGGACAACCCGCTCGCGGACTACGTCGGCTCGCAGGACGACATGTGGAGCCGCATCTGCGCGCTCGAGC
>JBIKYW010000496.1:0-3072 GCA_044355055.1 Planctomycetota bacterium
CCGTGCGCCAGGTGTCGGTCCCGTCGCGCAAGAGCTCGACTTGACGGGGGATCTTGCAGTCCTGCTCCAGCGCGACCGGCAGGCCGTGCGAGATTCCGCGGATGCGCAGGCCGAGCGCAGCGAGCGTCAGCAGCGCGATGAGGATCCAAGCGACGCGTGTCTTGGTCATGGGGATCTAGAGTCGCAGACCGACGAGGCGGGCGACCATGTCGCGCAGGACGATCGTCGCGCAGACGAGGCACAGTCCGGTGGCGGCCGCCGCGCCGGAGAGGCCCAAGGCTGGAATGAGCGCCGCATTGCCGAAGACGTTGACGAACACGACGCTCGACATCATCAGCGTGTGCCAGCCCGGTCGGTTCGCCATCAAGAGCGCCTGCGCGAAGGGCATGTAGCCCGAGGCGATCGTCATTCCGAGCAGGATCAGTCCGAACGGCAGCCAGCCCGACGCGAACTCCGCGCGGTCGAGCACGTGCAGGAGCACTGGGAAGCCCGCGAACGCGAGCAGGGCGACGCCGACGAAGAGCGCGTAGGTCACGCGACGTCCCTTGTGGACGATCGCCTCCAGCTCGGCGAGCTTGCCTGTGGAGATGTGCTCCGCGAGGATCGGGTTGTAGTTGTTCTGCAGCACCACGAGCACTTGGTACACGCCCTCGGCGACGAAGGCCGCGAAGCTGTAGACGCCGACTTGGCCGTCGTCGAGGAAGAAGCCGAGCATCAGGACGTCGACGCGCGAGTTGAGCTCGAGCAGCATTCCGCTCGCAAAGCTCTTCGCTCCGTAGCGCACGTGCTCGCGCGCCCATTCGCTCCACATGCCGCGCATCGGACCGCGCACATGGCGCGCGACGTCGCACGCGAGGGGCACGAAGAGGATCGTCTCGGCAAACGTGAAGAGGAACGCGATGCGGCTCGAGTCCATGCCGCTCGCCATGACGAACACGAGTCCGCCGAGCATCGCGAGGTAGCGGAGGCTCGAATACAGCGCGTAGGCCTTCATGCGCTGCTGCGCATTGACTACGGCGAGCAGGACTTTGTTGAGCGCGAAGAAGAAGAGGCCCGGTGCAGCCGCGACCATGCCGTCGGCGACGCCGGGACTCTCGAGAAGACGCGCGAGAAGGGGGCCTGCGGCGAGGAACAGCGCTGCCGCGAAGAATGCGAGGGCGAGCGCAGGAACGAGGGCGCCGAGGATCACGGCCGCGACGCGCGGGCGATCGTGGGGGGCCTCCGCGATGGCGCGCAGCGTGGATCGGTCGATGCCGCCGACGGCGAGCTGGCTGAAGAAGATGTAGGCCGCCCAGACTTGGTTGTAGACGCCGAAGGGCGCGGCGCCGTACTCGTGGCCGATCCCGAGGTTGATGGCGAAGCCGCACACCGCGAGCATCGCGACGCTGGCCAAGTTCCACAGCGCATCCCGCTGGAACTTGCCCGCCAGCGCGGCGCGCAGTCGGGCTCCGAGCCCGTCGGAGGCGCTCATGCGCGCGGCCTCGCGGGGCGGGGAGGCATGGGGCTTCTCACTCGCAGACGGTACAACAGGGCGACGGCGGTCAGGAAGAGCATGGACGCGAGCGAACGATCGGAGCGGGACTCCAAGGCCTTGCGCGAGCTGTCTCTGGCGCTCGCGCTCGCGGCGGTCGCGCTCGTGGGCGCGCTCCCGCTTCCGCACGGCGCGGGGGATGCGGAGTCCGAACCGCTGTTCCTGCTCGCGTGGCTCGGGTTGATCGCCGCACCCACAGGTGCCGCCTGCGCCGCGTTCGGCCTGCGGGCGTGGCCCTATGGAGCGGCGGTCGTCGGCGCTTGGTCGGCGCTTGCCACGGCGGTCGCCGGAACCTCGGAGCGAGTCGTGGCGACGCCGCTGTGGGGCGTGCTCTGCGCCGGCGGGCTCTTCCTCGCGGGGCTCGGTGCCGGGCTGTGCCTGCGGCGCGCGTGGGGTGCGGTCGTGGGGCTCGCGCTCGGCGGACTCCTGCTCGCGCTCTTGCCGATCGCGCCGGGCATTTCTGGACTGGCGTGGCCCAGCGGATTCGCCGCGGTGGCGCTCGACCTCTCGCCCGTGACCTTGGTGGTCGAGGCGAGCGGCATCGACTGGCTCCACACGTCTGGAATCTACGATCCCGCCGGCGCGGATCGGCTCGAACGCGCTCCGTGGAGCGGCGAGCTTGCGGGGCCGGTCTGCCTTGTGTTGGGATGTGCTCTCCGGGGCCTCGGAGCGTTGCTCGCGCGCATGCGTCGGCCCAAAGGATCCCACACGCCATGATTCGCAAGTATTTCTGCACCTTTCCGCAGCACCTGATCCGCGAGCCGATCGTGAGCCACACGCTGGGCTCGAAGTTCGGCGTGATCCCGAACATTCGCGCGGCGAGCATCACCGACACGATGGCGCTCGTCGCCGTTGAGATCGAAGGCGAGGGCGCGGCGATCGATCGCTCGGTCGCGTACTTGCGCGAGCGCGGCGTCAAGGTCGAAGAGATGCAGGACGAGGTCGGGAAGCCGCGGTGAGGGCGGTCGTCTTCGCGGCGGCGCTCGCGCTCTGCGTCGGGTGCGCTGCGCCCGCGCGGCGCACGCCCGGCGAAGGCATGGTGGTGTGCGAGCATCCGCTCGCGGCCGAGGTTGGCGCGCGGGTCTTGCGGGACGGAGGGAATGCCGCGGACGCCGCGGTCGCCACGGCGCTCGCGCTCGCGGTCGTGTATCCGCAGGCGGGGAATCTTGGCGGAGGTGGCTTCGCGCTGTGGGCCGCGGATCGCGGCGAGGTGCTGGCCCTCGACTTCCGCGAGGTCGCTCCAGAGAGCGCCGCGTCGGAGAGGCTCTTCGACGAGCGCGGCGCGGCTCTGCAGGATCTTCTTCTTTGGAGTCCGCTGGGTGTCGGGGTTCCCGGCTCGCCGGCGGGATTGGAGGCTCTGCTCGCGCGCTGCGGCTCGGGGCGCTTCACGCTGGGACAGCTCTGCGCACCTGCGATCGAGCTCGCGCGTCGTGGCTTTGCGGTCGATGCCTTTCTCGCACAGGAGTTGCGCGACGAAGAGTCCCGCGAGCGCTTCGAGCGCAGCCCAGCGGCGATGGCGCTCTTCTACCCCGCGGGCGAAC
>JBIKYW010000497.1:0-3068 GCA_044355055.1 Planctomycetota bacterium
GCTCCGAGAGCACTTCGCGCAGCTGGGTCTCGGGCATGTCGACCAGCTTGGCGTTCCAGTTCTCCGGCACGTCGCGGAAGTACCCGTCGGGGTCCTCCATGATGTACGCGGTGATGTCGGCCGCCTCCTGATCCGAGAGGCGCAGGTTGGGCATGCGCGTGTCGGCCCAGTACTGGGTCGGGTCCTTGAGCCAGTGGAAGAGCCAGTCCTTGGTGACCTTCGTGGCAACGCCGCGCAGGTTCGGGCCGTGCTCGTTCTCGCCGCTGCGGGCGAGCACCGGGTCCGCCGCCGTCGCCTCTTCGCCGTAGGGCGCGAGGTTGTGGCAGGCGAAGCAACCCGAGAGGCGCATCGTCTCGCGGCCGCGGTGGGCGTCACCGGCCACGGGCATGGGCGGGAGCGGCTTCAGCGGCGCGCGGTCGACGAGGTAGGCGGTGATCGCCGCGATCGCGGCGTCGTCCCACTCGCGGCCCTCGATGTTGCGGCCTTGGCCGTACTTCGACTTCGCGACCACCTCGCCCGGCGCGTAGTTGCCGCCCTCGATGTGGAAGAACTGCGGCATCCACGTCGTGGGACGGAAGGCCTTGGGATCGGTGATCCACGAGCTGACGAACTCCGGCGTCAGCTTCGCCTGCAGGTTCTGCAGGTTCGGACCCGTGCGGCGCTTGGTCGGGAACCAGTCGATCTTGTGGCAGGTGTAGCAGCCGTAGCGCTCGACGAGCTCATAGCCCTTCGAGACCGTCGGAGCGTCGTCGGCGATCAGCTCCATCGACGTCTTGTGGCACTGCACGCACGAGGCCTCCGTGAACTCGCTCGCGAGCATCGGGTAGTCCCAGTGGTGTTGCTTGTGCCAGTGGTGCTCCTCCGACCACTGCTTCTGCTCGCCCATGTCCGTCGGGCGGTGGTCGGCGCGCACGAAGTCGAGAGCCTCGCCCGAGCCGCGGTGGCAGATCGTGCAGCCGAACTGGTTGAGCGGGTGCGGCGACTTCGAGCTCAGGTAGAGGTCGAGGCGCGGGTGCGACGTGTAGGGCTGAGCCTCACCCTCGAACCCGGCGCGGTCCGCGCCGAGGTGGCAGGTGTGGCACATGTCGATGCGCTTCTTCTTGGTGAAGTTGAGCTCGAAGGTCAGGCGGTCGAGCACGACCTTGTTGACCTTCAAGTTGGGCTTCACGAAGTCGAGACCGGGTGCATCGCGGATGACGTCCGCGAGCTTCTCAGGCGCGCTCATCGCCGTGCGGTCGAGCTGCACGAGGCGCTTGCGGATCTGCTCGAGGTCGCGCGAGCCGACCGAGAGCGCCTTCTTCGCACTGTCGAGGTCGCGCGTGAGGTCCGAGATCTCGATGTCGATGGCGAGCTTCTTGCCCTCGAGCTCCTGCTGCTGGCTCATCGCTTGGTTCATCTCGAGCTCGATCGCGTCGAGCTTCTCTTGACCGAGCGTCGGATTGCCTTCGTGGAGCCGCTTCTCTTCCAGGATGTAGCGATCCCAGTTGTAGGCGCTCTTCTTCTTCTTCGCGTCCTCGATGGTCTTCCACAGCTCGCCCTTCGCCAAGCGCAGCCGCTCGTTCGCCTCCGCGAGCTTTGCGTTGTTCGCCGCGATCTTCTCCTCGGCGGCCTTGACCGCGTTGGCGAGCTCGGCTTCGCGCGCTGCAGCGCCCTCGGCCGTGAGCTCGGCCTCCTTGGCGCGCGCCTTGGAGATCTCGATCTCGCGGAAGTCGCGCTGGTAGTGCTTCCACGGCCGCTCCCAGTCGTCGATCATCATCCAGACGACCGAGAACAGGATGACCACGCTGGAGAGGAGGAACCACTTGTTCAGCGTCGAGACGCTGTAGTGGGTATCGCCACGATCCGCCATGGGGGTAGTCCGAGAGGTGCGGTGAGCGTTTGCGGAGAGTCGACTAGACGTTGAAGAAGTACTCGGGCATGCCGATGAAGTACTTCAGGTTGACGGTCCAGCGCAGGCCCATCTTCACGGGGATCAGCGCGAACCAGAGGAACAGGTGCATGAAGACGTTGAAGCGCACCATGCCCATTTCCTCGACCATCTTCTTCATCACGGTCTTCCCGATCAGCGGCGGCAGAACGAGGAAGTAGCCGATCAGTGCCACGATGCCGGGGGCCTCGCGCACGAACGGGTTGTCCGGCCGCGGCTTATCTAGTAGGTCGACCCAGAAGTAAGTCGAGAGGTCGACGTTGACCATCGGCTCGAGTTTGTGGAGGTCCCAGAACTCGAAGGGCCCGAAGAACGACCAGTTCGGCCCGCGGAGGAAGGTTCCGAGGATGACGAACGAAACCCAGAAGAGCAGGAAGCCCACCCAGAAGAACGCGATCGCGAACGGGCGCTCTTCGAAGGTGTAGTAGCCATTGCCCTTGGGGTTCATGTCGAGGTACGGGATCGCGCACAGACCCACGATGATGAAGCTCGGCAGGAGCACGCCCGCGAGCCAGGGGTCGAAGTACACGAGCAGTTCCTGCAACCCGAGGAAGTACCACGGGGCCTTCGACGGGTTGGGAGTGCGCGCCGTGGCCGCGGGCTCTTCGATCGGCGCGGTGATCAGGATCGACCACACGATCATGCCCGCCGTGAAGAGCACGAGGCAGATCAGCTCCGAGTAGACGAGGTCCGGCCAGGTGAAGACCTTTTGCTTCGCGAGCTCGCCCTCGAGCGTGGGCTCGCCGCGCTTGGTGCGCTCGTCGTTGATGACGGCGCGGCGCAGGGAGAGCCACGTGAAGAAGATCACGGTCGCGAACAGGATCACGATCGGCACGTTGTCCGGCTTCGTGATGATCGCGTTGAAGTTCGGGTCTTGGAACGCGAACACGAAGTAGGCGGTCGACAACGCGAAGAACGCCGTGATCACCCAGACCTTCGCGAAGAACTTGCGGAAGTACAGGATGCCGGCGACCGCGAGGATGCTGGCGATGCTGTAGCGCGTCGGCTCGGTGAGCCAGTTCGAGAAGTTCTTGATCGCGGCTCCGACGGGCCCGTCGTTGACGGGCTCGCCACCACCGCCGAGGAGCATCGCTAGTGCGGAGAGCATCGCTTGGCTTCCTTAGAGGGGACCCGAGATGCC
>JBIKYW010000498.1:0-3064 GCA_044355055.1 Planctomycetota bacterium
CAACACCTCCCGCCCCCCTGACCTCCGCGCTACGATCCCCCACCACGGAGGCGTGGCAGAGCGGCCGATTGCAGCGGTTTTGAAAACCGCCAGGGGGCAACTCCTCGAGGGTTCGAATCCTTCCGCCTCCGCCACTTGGGTGCGTGGGTACGTGCGAGTGGGTTGGTTCGTGGGGCGCGGCGGCAGGGATGTGGGGTGGGCGCGGGGAGGAGCTAGGAAGGGCCCTGTTACAGTGCTGAGGAAAGCGGATGCGATGGGAGAGCCCGGAGAAGGGTTGGACGTCGCGAGATCCGACAAGGGCGCATGAGGAACCGATCGCATGGGAGTGCCCAGTGGGGCTCTGGCAACCGCGCTTCGGCGTACCTCGGTGCCCTGAGGGAGTGTGCGCGGGTCGCTCGCGAGGAGGGCGCTGTCGCGGAGCAGGCTCTCGGCGACGTGGAACGCATCGTGCGGAGCATGCAGGGAAGTGCTGCGGAGGTCGCGCACGGCAAGGCGGACGACGGTGTGCCGATCGCGGACGCCGGGGCGCGCCTGCGCGAGGTGGTGGGCTCGCTCGACGCGACGGTCGAGCGCTCGCTCGAAGCAGCGAGGACCGGAGTGGCGGCGAGACAGGTCGCCCTCCCACACTTCACGGTGGCGTTGTTCGGCCGGACGATGGCCGGAACGAGCACTCTGCTCGAGGCCCTGACGGGCGGCGACGGGGCCTCGATCGGCGACGGCCGGCAGCAAACGTCGCGCGAAGTCCGCGAGGCCATGTGCAACTCGCTGCGAATGCTCGACACGCCTGGGCTGCGCGCCTTCGACGGTCCAAAGGAGCGAGAGCGCGCGCTCTCCGTGTTCGGTCAAGCAGATGTCGTCCTCTTCGTCGTGAGCTCGGACGGCCTGCGCGCTGACGCTTCGAAGGCGCTGGCGGAGCTGCGGCGGCGAAACAAGCCGATCTGGTTCGTCTTGAACGTGAAGCGCGATCTTCGCGAGCCCGTCCACATGCGTCGTTTCCTCGCCGATCCACGCTCGATCTTCGACGAGGACGAGCTGCGCGGACACCGCGAACGGTTGGCGCAGATCGGAAGCGATGAGCTCGGCATGCGTGAGGTCCGCGTGTTCCCGATCCACGCGCAGGCGGCGTACCTGTCGACGCGGCCCGAACATCGCGAGCGCGCGGAGCAGCTCGCCGAGCAGTGCGGCCTCGACGCGCTCGTCGAAGCGCTCGAAGCCGAAGTCCTGCGCAAGGGAACTGTGCGGCGCGTTCAGACGCTCGTCGACGGCGCGGTGGTTTCCCTGCTCGACCTGCAGGAGTGCCTCACGGAGCAGTCGAAGACCGTAAAGCGCGCTGCGCGCAGCCTGAAGGCCAAGTTTCGCGAGCTCGATGCTTGGTTCGAGAGCTTTGCGGTCGCCACGAAATTGCGAGCGCAGGCCGAGGCCTCGGCGCTCGTGCAGCCGCTCCGAGCCGGCGCGTCGGCGTTCGTCGATGAGAACCTCGAAAAGAGCGACGTCGCCGAGCGCTGGAATCACAAGGTCAAGTCGATCGGAATCGAGGCATGGCTCGAGCGCCAGCAGACCGCGATCCTCGACGAACTGCGCACGCGCCTCGGCGAATTCGCGCGTGAGACGGCGGTCGAGTCGTCGCTGCTCGTCGAACTCGACGCCGGAAGCTTGTCCCAATTCGATCCTTGGGATGTGACGCGCTGCATCCGAACGACGCTCTCGGCGAACGGCGCGTCCAACGGAGGAACTGCGCTCGACGATGGGCTCCAACGAGCGAACTTCTGGAATCCTCTCGAGTGGCTTCCCGGGGAGGTTCGCGCGCTCACACTCCGCATCTCGTGGCGCTTCGGCGACCGCGAGAAGAAGCTGGTGCGCCCGAAGTCGAAGGTCACCGAAGAACTCCGCGGCTCGATCGACGAAGTCGAACACAAGCTCGCGGCGGAACTCGACAACTGGTTCCAAAAGAGCATCAGCCGCCGCTTCGCGCGCGCGATTCGCAGCGACACGCGTCATTTGCACGAGGGCCTGTTCGCCGTCGCGCGCGGACGGATCGAAGCTTCTGCGCAGGTGGGAACCATCGTGGAACGCCTGAATCGCAGGCTGCTCGTCCGGTCGGGCGAGCTCGTCGGAGTGCCGATCCCCGAGCAGCGCATCGCGCGCGTGATTCGGGATCCCGGGATGCGCGCCAAGGTGCTCTGGCAGGGGGCGACCGAGGATGCGCGCTTCGCCAAGCAGGTCGGCGCCGCAATCGGAGAGTGGTTCGACGGAGTACCGAGCGGTGCGTTGGCGGAGCAGATCGCGGCAGCGCTGCAGCCCGCGACCGTCTCACCGTCGAGCGTGGCATGCGCCGGACGCCAAGCGACGGCGCGCGTGGTGAAGTCGGAGCTCTCGAACGCCATCGGCACTGGCGGAGTCAACGTCTCGCTCGCGAGCCGACTGCTCGGCGTCCGCATCCGCATCGTCGCGGAGGAGCCCCCCACCGATGGCTGAGAACTACGACGTGGAGCACGCGGCGATCCTCGCGGCGACGCAAGAGCTTCAGCGCGAGCTGCGCGCGGCGGCGGAGCGCTCCGAGGATGCGGCGATTCAAGCGCTCGCACGCGAGACGAGCGAAGTGACGCTCTCCGCGAGCACAGAGAATGCCGCACCGCCCACGGTCGTCGTCGTAGGCCAACGCGGTGCCGGAAAGTCGACGCTGTTGCGTGCGCTCACCGGTCGCGCAGACATCGCGGTCGGCTCGAACTTCGGCACGAGCGCCGTCGCCGCCTATGACTGGAACGGTGTTCGTCTCGTGGACACTCCCGGCCTTCACGCGGGCAGCTCTTTGCGCGATGCACACACGCACGTCGCGATCGAGCGCGCCGATGTCGTGATCTTCGTGATCACGAGCGAGCTCTTCGACGATTCCGTCGCGCACCACTTCCGCGAGTTGGCGTTCCAACGCCAGTACGCGCGTCGCATGGTGCTGGTCGTCAACAAGATGGGGCTGGATCCGAGCCGGCCCGAGACCCTGCGACCGGACATCGACAGGGTCACCGCGCCCCTCTCTGCAGCGGACTTTCGCACGGTCTTCCTCGAT
>JBIKYW010000074.1:0-10091 GCA_044355055.1 Planctomycetota bacterium
TTCTGCGAGCTCTGCAGCACGACGTGGCCGCCCGAGCCGCCGCCACCACCGCCGCCGACGCGGTTCAGGAAGATCGTGTTCTCACCGCCGCCGCCGACGCCGCCGCGGGCGAGCAACTGACCGCTCACGCCGAACACGATCGGTCCGAGCGCCATGATTTGGACCGAGCCACCGCCACCGGCTCCGCCCGACCCCTTCTCATCGCCCGCGGGGTTCCACGGACCGGGGAAGGTGCCGCTGACGACGCGCGAGGCGTCGCCGCCCGCGCCGCCGCCCGCACCGGCCCACGGCTTCACAAGCTCGCCCACCGTGACGACGCTCGTCTGCAGGTTGAACTGGCTGCCGAAGAAGTTGTTGTTCGGGTTGGGGTCGCCGAAGACCGACGGCGACACCGCACCACCGCGGGCGGGGCCCGCGCCGTTGATGGCGCTGTTCGTGGCGAGCGCATTGTTGAAGCCCGGCTCGGCGTCGTAGCCGATGCGGCGCTGGTCGAAGAGGGTTCCCGTGGCCGCGAAGTTGGCGAACTCGTTCTTGCCGAGCGTGCCGCCGCCGCCTCCACCGCCACGGCGCGTGTTCTCGCCCGCAGCGTTGCTCCAGCCAGTCTCGCCGCCCTGACCACCGAGGTCGGGCACGTTGAACGCGCCAAAGCCCGTGCCGCCTCGCGGCGACGAGGCCGTGGTCAGCGGGCTGCCCGTGCCACCCTTGCCGCCGCCACACTGACCGGGGGCGCCCGGCTCGGGGATGTTGGTCACGTTGAGCGTGTTCACGCCCTGGTTGCTGCTGCCGCCGCAATCGACCTTGCCGCGAATCACGACGCGGCCGGAGGCCATCAGCGTGAACGGGTTCGGTCCTTCGACCTTCAGGGTGCCGCCGGCCTCGATGTAGAAGTCGTTCACGTCCACGACGCCGCCGACGATGGTCTGCTGGCCCGTCGGGATGACCTGCGTGATGTTGTCCGAGTTCGGCGCGAACGTGATCTGGAAGCCGTTGATCGTGCCGTTCGCCGTGTTGAAGATCACGATCTCGCCGTTGTCGATGTACCAGTCGAAGTTCCCGCCCGGGCCACCCGTGCCCGTGAAGGAGAACTTCGCGGCGAGCTCGCCGTTGCCCCAGTCGGCGCGCGGCTCGGCGAAGGACGCCGTCGCATCGTTGTTGGCTGCCGTGTCGAAGTCTTCGAGGAAGTGGTCCGCGAGCGTCGGCGGATTGGTCGGGAAGGCCTGCGTCGGCGCCTCCGCAAAGCCCGCCTGCTGAACCGGGTTGGTCTCGCCGACGATGTCGGAGAACTCGGCGGCGAGCACCGCGCGCAGGTCCGCCGAGGGCGGCAGCACGCCCGTGGGCGTGACGCGCAGGCGCGCACCGGGGACTGCGACCGTGTCACCGGCACCGTTGGTGCCGACGATCGAGCAGTTCGATTCGAGGGTGACCGTCGTGGTGAGCGGAGTCCACACCGCGCTCGACAGACTGCCGTCATCGGTGAATTCCCAGCGCAGACGGCTCGAGTTGATGTTGAGCGAGCTGGGGTCGACCGCCTGATTGATGCCGACGATCAGCGCCACCTGCTCCGCGGGGTTGGACAGCGGATTGAGCGGCAAGTTGGTCGGGAGCGGCGGATCGATGGTCAGAGTGACGCCGTTGGACTTGAAGAAGTGCTTGGAGCCACCCGGGCCGCCGACCTCGACGTAGGTCGGGTTGAACGCCGCGAGGACGTTGAGCTCGTTGTCCGAGGGCAGGTCCGTGCGCTCGACGTTGGCGACCGGCGGCCCGACCTTGGTGTCGAGGTACAGGTTGAGCGGGTTGGTCGAGACCGGCGTGGTGAAGCGGCGCGTCTGCGAGAGCGCGAGGGCGACGCCGTTGCGCGCGCGGATCGGCAGGGTCGAGCTCTTGTCGACGCCGATCAGGTTCAACTCGTAGGAGTACGGAGCGTCGTTGTTGAGCGGGTCCGTTCCCGCGCGCAGACCCGCATCCGACAGGTCGTCGCGGGTCGGGCACAGGGGCTGGAACACGACCGTCTTGCCGCCGTCCTCGGTGTAGAACTCGCCCGCAGCCGGCGCGCCGTTGGGGCGCCGGATGTTGAACGAGTTCAGGGTCACGCTCGCGAAGTCGATCGGCTGGTTGAAGCTGATCTTGATCGGGCGGTTGATACGCCAGACCGAGCCTTCGACGAGGTTCACCGCGGTGACCGTCAGGGTGCTCGTGCTCGTGTCGCCTCCCCCACTGCAACCTGCCGTGAGGAGGGCTGCACCGAGGGCGACGGAGGAGAGGAGGATGTTGCGCGGGCCGTTACGCATGGAAAGGTTCATGTGGGGGACTGTGCGTCAACGCCGGAAGGCAAAGCCGAGCGAGGTGAGCTCGGGGACGAGGGACGAGTTGGGGTTGGCCACGAACGTCACGCGAGCTTGGAAGAAGCGCGCGCTTCCGAGCGCAGTGGGGTTGAGCGCGGAGATCGAGCTCTTCCAGCTGCGGTTGTTGACGTCGGGCGTCGGGGTGTTCCAGTACACGGGGGTGAAAGCCAAGTTGGCGTTGCCGCCGATGGCCGTTTGCTGAGTGCCGGTGTAGGCGTCGCCGTAGGGGTCGAGGTTCGACGCGTTGGCGTAGGGCAGCACGCCCGCCGGCGGGTTGGCGAGCGTGATGTTCGTCGCTCCGCGGAAGGCGAGCACCACCTGCGTGCCACTCGGGAGCTGGTCGGCGCTCGGCTCGACCACGGGATCGCTGAAGAACGTGCCGGTGGCCAGCGAGTCGAACCAGATCGTGTGCATGCGCGAGAGGCGCACGAGGAAGTCGCCCTGACCGTAGTAGAAGACGTTGTCGCGGCCCGGAGTGGGCAGGCCGTTCTGCGGGAATCCGCCGGTGGCATTAGGCTCCGAGTCCGGGTTGACGATCTTGACCTGCGCGGGGTTGTTCACGTTGACGCCCCCGTTCGAATACACGCGGAAGTAGGGCAGCGCCGACGAGTTGATCGCCAGCGCGACCTTGAAGCCGTTCTGACCGCTGGCCTTCGAGTCGGGATAGGTGCGGACCTCCATCAGCATCGGCAGACCGATCGTCGGCACGTTGTTGACGGTGTAGAACTTCACCTGCGCGGTCTTGGTGACCTGCTGCAGACGCTGCGTGTCGGCCCCGTCGCCGTTGGGAGCCGCGCGCTGAGTCTTCGCCGTGTCGCGCCACGTCCAGTAGGTGAACTGGTTCTGGGGCACGTTGCGATTGATCGGCCACGGCGCGACCACGTTGCCCGTGCTCGTGAGGCGCGTGTCCGCGTTGAGCACCGTGTACCCCTTCGACTTGGGGTGCATGACCGTCAACGCCTCGGAGGTCTCCCACGCGGCGCCAGTGCTGCCCATGCGGTTCTGGTCGAAGTTCGTGACCAAGCCCGAGCTCGTCCAGTTGGGCAGGAGGCCCGTGCTCAGCTCCTCGTCCGGGAGGAACTTGCTATGCGCGAGCGACATCTGGAACTGCGAGAAGTTGTCCGCTTGCACAGTCCCGGTGAACGGCGTCCACCACAGACCCTCGACGTCGATGTTGTGGTTCGCCTCGTCTCGCAGACCGAAGCCGAGGTCGTGGTAGCGCCACACCCCCATCAGCTTGCTGCCGTAGTTCGAGAGCGGCGTTTGGATCGGCTGCGGGAACGGAATCATCGCGCCGACCACGGGCACGGAGGAGTCCGCGACCGCCGAGAAGCGCGACACTGCGCGGGGCTTCAGCAGTCGACGCTGGATGTCGTACAGGATCTGGCCGCGAATCTCGGGGTTCGTGTCCCCGTCTTCGTCGCCGGAGTTGAACTTGAGGCTGACGCCGGCGCTGTCGACCGCGGCCGCGCTCGTCGAGAGCGAGAAGCGCGTCGGCGGCAAGCCGAAGGCGAGCGCGTTGCCCGCGAGGTCGCTGACGCCGCCGAGGCCACCGAGCACCTCGAGGAGATAGCGGTCCGCTTGGCCGCCGGGCAATTGCTTGCGGAGGGGAAGGACCGGCTGGAAGGTGAACGAGCGCAGGTCCTGCGACGGGATCACGCGCCCGACGACGTTCGAGTAAAGCGCGTTGGTCGAGGGCTTGTTGTTGTCGTACTGCAGGGTGTACGTGTCGAAGGCCTGCACGGTCGTCGGGTCGATCGGCTCGGTGAACGTCACCGTGACGGTCGTGAGCGGCGAGATGCCACCGCTCGGCAGCGTCGTCGGGGTCGGCGAGAAGCGCACGAAGCACGCGGCGACTTCCGGAGCATCACCGGGCTGCAGGCCGCGGAACGTGGTCAGAAACTCGCCCGCGATGCCGCTGACGGGCAGGACGATCGGGCAACCGTCGCACAGCTCGCGCACGCGCACCGGACCGATCGTGCCGTTGGTCGCGATCGAACCCGAGTAGGCCGTGACGACCTGCAGGCGCTGACCTGAGAGCTGGAACACGTCGCCAAGGCGCGGGCGCGACGCGCAGGTCACCGTGGCGAAGCGCACGACCAGATCGAAGGTGCCGTCCGCGGGGTTCGGATTGTTGGCGCCGAGCAACGTGACGACTTGCGAGCCGACGATCAACGGCGGGGTGCTGTCGCCGAGAAATCCGTTGTCGGGGTCCCCGGTCAAGCTGGTCTTGCCGCCCGAGCGGAATGCGCGCAGCACGTCGAGCGTCGCCGACGTGCCGTCGCTCGGACCGTTGTCGACGAACGCGAGCGCGCGGCCGCCCAGGCTGCGCAGCACGTTGAACTGCTGGGCCGAGGACACCGGCTGGGTCGGGATGCGCACCACCACGTTGGGCTGGTTCGCGTTCACCGCCTCGGGAAGGCCGAGCGAGTTCACCGGCAGGGTGCCGTTGCTGTTGAGAGCGTCGTTCTGCGAGACCGCGAAGTCGACCACGATGCGCGAGCTGTGGAAGCTCCCGCCGACCAAGTCCCCGTGGTTGGGGTCGGGGAAGATGCGCGCCTCGTAGGGCTGCGCCGGGGCGTAGCCCGTCAGGACTCGTACGTTGGTCGGCGTCACCGTGCCGGGATACGCGACGTTGCCCGAGCTCGGCGTGCCGCCGTCTTCGAGCAGATCGTTGAAGCGCAGGATCAGGGCGCAGTTGCGGGGCACCGCGGTGAACGGCGGCAGCTCGGAAGGGTCGAGGCCCTTCTTGAGCAGCACTTGCATGTTGCTCTCGGCCTGCAAGAGCAGCTGGCGGAACTCATCGCTCGTGCTGTCGCGCAGGATCGTCAGGCGCTCGCGCTCGGTCAGCGGATCGCGCTCGAGCCGGTAGTTGACGCCGTCGGTGGCGAGGTCCGCCGAGATCGCGAAGTCGCGCAAAATCTCGGTCGTCGAGGTGAGGTCGTAGACGTCGACGAGACGCCCCCAGTAGCTCTCGACGATGCGCAGCGCACTGGCCGAACCGCCCGAGTTGCTGTCGACGAGGAAGGGGCGACCGCTGGTCGGGTTCGAGAGCAGCGCGCCCTCGAGGTTGCCCGAGCCACTCTGACCGGTGCCGCCGCCGCTGCAGGACGTCGCGACGTACGCCAAGGCGCAGGCAGCGAACGCGAGCAGGGCGCGGGCCCGTGCAGGGCGGGGCTTGGGCATGGTCTTGGGGACACAGTTGCCAAGGCGCGGAGACGGCTTCATCGAAGGTGCAGCGAGGGGGTCGCCGGGGTGGGTGCAAGGAGAGTACGTGGCCGCGTCTTCGCCCGAGCCGCCGGGGCAGGCAGCGCGGGTCGATGGGGCGCGGATGATAGAGAGAGCCGAGGCTCGGTTGCCTCCTCGGAGCCCCTTTTTTTTGAGGGTTCGCCCTCGCGGGCGACGCCCTTGGGAGTCGGAGAGCCGAGCGGCCCGTCCTCCGCCGACCCCGGGCACACCGAGTCGGGCCGGGCCGCGCACTCACGCCCAGCGAGCGGAGTGCGCGGCGCGAGCCGCCGGTGGCTCTGCGGGCGAGTCGCGCTCGCCGCAGCGGGGCCGAGAAAGGTGCGGAACCGTCGGCGGGCCCTCGTCAAAGGTCGTGCCGTGCCGCGCGGGGGGGGTGCCGCGATCACGAATGATCGCCACAAGTTTTTATCCGAAAAGCACTTAAGACCAAAATTGACCCTCCCGTCCGAGCCCCGACACCCTCGACTGAGAGTGCGGAGCGCCCGAGGCCGCGCCGCAACTGTGCGCAATCGCACACATGGACTCGCTCGGGCCTACCGGCCCCGCGCGACCCGCTCAGAGCGCCGCGGAGCCGAGCTCGGGGGGCGTGAAGCCCTGCGCGAGCGCGTGCGCCTCGCTGTGGAACAGAACGAGGTGGTCGGGCCGGATCTTGCGCGCCTCGGCCGAGTCGCGGGCGACGAAGTGCCCGCTCGACGACGAGCCGACGATCGGCGCAGCGAGCTCCTGCGAGCAGAACCCGCAGTAGGCGCGCACCGGGAAGCGCGAGGCCAAGCGGAAGAGCGGCTTCACGTGACGCGTCTCCGTGCGCGAGATGCAGGTCGGGTTGACGCAGGGGTTCTCCCCCATCCGCGGAATGTGGAAGCGCTCCTCGGCGACCCGAGGCGCCGCGTTCAGGTCGATGCGACCGAGCAGGAAGGCGAGGATCGCCATGCGGATCGGCACCCCGCGCGCTGCCTGCTTGAAGTAGATGCTGCGCGGATCGGCGTCGAGCTCGGGCTGGATCTCGTCGCGGCGTGGCAGCGGGTGCATCACCACCGCGTCCTTCAGCGAAGCAGCCTTCATCTGCGCCGGACCGAGCTGCTGGTACTTCGTGATCGGCAGGTCCTTGTCGGTGAAGCGCTCGGTCTGGGGGCGCGTCATGTAGAGCGCATCGACTCGCTCGACCGCGAGGCCCTTGCTGGCATCCGTGAAGAGGCTCAGCTGGTGCGGCTTCTGCGGCGTCAGGTACATCGCATCGCACGACTCCGCGAGCTCGCCCAAGCGCGACGTATCCGCGCGAATGGGCTCGACGCCGAATTCCTCGCGCAGCCGCTGCATCACGTAACCCGGCAGCTCGAACCCCGGCTGCGGCGTGCAGACGATGTTGGCGCCGAAGCGGGCGAGGGCGTACACGAACGAGTGGATCGTGCGGCTGTAGCGCAGGTCGCCCGCGAGCACGACGTGGATCCCGTCGATGCGGCCGCGCTCTTCCCACAGGTTGTAGAGGTCGCACAGAGTCTGCGTCGGGTGCTCGTGGGAGCCATCCCCCGCATTGACGACCGGGATCGGCGAGTACTGGGCGGCGAGTCGTGCGGCGCCCTCGCTCGCGTGGCGCAACACGATCACGTCGGCGTAGGCGCCACCGACCACGCGCACCGTGTCGGCGAGGGACTCCCCCTTCGAGGCCGAGGTCGACTTCATGTCCGCCGCGGTCAGCACCCCCCCGCCGAGCCGCAGCATGGCCGACTCGAACGAGAGCCGCGTGCGCGTCGAGGGCTCGTAGAACAGGCTCGCCGAGATCAGTCCCGGGCAGAGGTGCGCGAACGAGCGCGGATTGGCGGCGAAGGCGCGCGCGTGTTCGAACAGCGCGCGGATCTCGGCCAGCGAGAGGTCGTCGATCGAGACGAGGTGTCGGGGGTCCGCCATCTGCGAGTCGCGCGCTCCGCCGGGCGTGGCGGGAGACGTCCTGCGCTCGGAGGGCGAAGGTTATTCGATGGGGCCGCGCCGATCAACGCGCCGCAGGCCGGAGAGCAGGTCGAGCGCGCGATTGCGGAGCCCCGCGGCGGCTGCGGCACGCGCCTGCGCGACGCTCTCGCGGGCGGCGCGATCGAGCGCGACTGCCGAGCCGGGCTCCCACGCGGACTCGGGAAGTGCGAGCGACTCGCGCAGCGCAGCCTCGACGATACGGAGCGCAGTTCGCGGCGCGGCCTGCGCCGAGATGGCGCGCGGCGCCGCGCTCGGGGCGAGGTCCGCACGGGACGTCAGCGCAACCCAAGCGGCGGACGCCTGCTGCGGAAGCGGCGCGGGGCGATCTGCGGGCGAGAGCCATAGCACGAGGTCGGCTCCCGCGCGCAGGTTGCGGCCGAGCTGCTGGCCCTCTCGTTCGAGTGCATCGGTTCCCACATCGCGCTCGCCCGCAGTGTCGACGAGCTCGATCGGCCACGCGCCGAGCTGAGCGCGCTCGGAGATCGCGTCGCGGGTCGTTCCGGGGACCGCGCTGACCACGACGCGCTCGCGGCCGACCAACAGGTTGAAGAGCGTCGACTTGCCCGCGTTCACCGGGCCCGCGAGAGCCACGCGCGCCGGCTCGAGCGCGAAGCGCGCCACACGGCTGCGCTCCTCGATCGTCGCGAGTTCGCGCTCGAGTGCCGCGGCGTCGAACTTCCGCCAACGCTCGAACGCGCGCTCCCACGCGCCTTCGAGCTGATCGAGCACGATGCGCGCTGCCATCTCGCACGGAGCGCGGGCGAGCAGCTCCTCGAGAGCCGTTGCCGCGCCGTCGCTCGCGCCACGCGCGCGGAGTTCCGCGAGCAGCGCACGCACGAGCGGGATGCTGCCGTGCACATGCAGCTCGCAGCGCTCGTCGCTCTCACACCAAGCGAGCGCCTCGTCGAGTTCCTCGGCTCCAGAGCGAGGCCGCACGAGCCGCAGCGCGCCGAGTTGCAGCTCCACGGCGCACAACTCGCTCAGCTTTGCGCGCGCACCGGCTCCTCGCAGCTCGAGCACGCTCACGCCGCCCGCCCCGCGCGGTGAAAGCTCGCGAACTTCGAGCGCGCTCATGCCCAGAGTCCGTGGCGGCGGGCGGCGCCGCCCTCGTCGAGCAGCGCGGCGAGTATTCCGTAGTGAACGAGCTCGGGCTCGTGCACGAGCAGAGCGGACACGAACGGCGGTTCGAGCAAGAGCCCTGCCGCGCCCCCGGTGAGCACGACCGAGACTTGCGCGGGAAGCGTCGCGCGAAGCTCGCTCACCAGCCCGGCGACGGCCCCGCGAAAGCCGTGATAAACGCCGCTGCGCAGGGCGCCGAGCGTCTCGCGCCCGAGCGCGGGCACGGCGCCTTCGAGCTCGACCTCGGGCAGTCGAGCCGTCAACTGGTGGAGGGCGCGCGCCATCGTGCTCGGCCCCGGCGCGATCGCACCGCCGAGGAAGCGCGGTTTCGGCGCGCACTCGAGCACATCGACCGTGACCGCAGTGCCCGCATCGATCACGAGCGCGCTCGCGCCCACCCGCTCCCACGCTCCGCGAGCAGCAAAGAGCCGATCGCTGCCGAGCGTCGCGGGAGTGAGCGTCGCATTTTCGATTCCGCTGTCGAGCGTCGGCAGCAGCGCCAGCCCTGCCGCAGCGCACGCCACGCGCACCCGCTGCTCGATGCTCGAGGAGGCGACAGACGACAAGCCCGCGCGCACGCCGCGCTCCGACTCCAGCCAGCGCGCGAGGTGATCCTCGAAGTCCCCCGCCGCGAGAGCGAGCGTCCCCGCTCGCGCGATTCGCGCGCGCCCCGCGCCGTCGACCTCCCAGCGCCGCAGCTTGAGCGCGCTGTTCCCGAGGTCGAGCGTGACCAGCTCGGCCGTCACTTCTTCTTGGGCGAGTAGTACGTCACCGTGCGAGTCTGGCCCTTGTTCCAGATCTCGACCTCCCAGGCGTCGTACTTGTCCTTGTTGTTCTTCACGAACACGATCGCCTCCTCCTTGCTGGAGACGGGGTTGCCGTTGATCGCCTTGATCACGTCCCCCTCCTGGACGCCGTGGCGCGCAGCGATCGAGCCGGGCTTGACTTGCTTGATCTCGATACCGTCGAAGCGCTTGGTCTTCGGGTCGCGGTGGCGATCGATCGAGACCTCGCTGGTCATGATCTCCGCGAAGTTCTCGTTGATGTTGCGCGCGTCTTCGATGCCGACGCGGAACTTGGTCGGGCTGATCTGCACGGTCTGAGTCTCGGCCGGTGCATCGGGGCGACGCTCGATGAAGGCCTCGACCGTGGTGGCGCGCGACTGCGGGGCCGCGCCTTCGCCGACGTAGGCATAGTGCTTCGACAGCGAGAACGGCGTCGGAGCCACGAGCTCGTTCTCGCGGTTGGGCTCGTTCACGAAGCGGAACTCGACGTTGCCCGGGTGGACCGCCGCGATCTCGACTTGATTGAGCCGACCTTCGAGGCGATCGCCTTGGCGCTTCAAGTACGTTCCGTCCGAGTAGCTCGGAGCCACGACCATCGCCGACGACTTGTACTTGAACACGACCTCGCTCGCGG
>JBIKYW010000075.1:0-10085 GCA_044355055.1 Planctomycetota bacterium
TTTCGCGACAGGGCACGCTCGAGCTGCGCTGGGCGACCGAGCTGGCGGGGCTCTCGCTCCTCTTGGCCCTGATTTTCCCGGGAAAAGCGGCGCGCCGCGGCGGGCCCAGCGTGGGGGAGGAACTGGTACTTGCGGGCGCATTCCTCGGCGCGCTCTACGCGCTGCGCGGATACCAGCTCTTGCCGTGGGAAGAGGAGCGCGTGCCGCTCCTGCTCGCACTCGGACTCGCGGTGCTCTTCGCCTTCAGCGTGCACCTGGGCGGTCGCATCCTGCGTCGCTCCGAGGTGGCGCTTCAGGCGTGGGACCTCGTGCGCGGCGGCAAGACCACCGGCGCGGGGCGTGCGGTCGTGGCCGTTGCGCTCGGCTTCCTCGCGCTCGTCGCGACGGCGGGTCGCTCGCAGTGGAACGATGGGCGGGAGCAGCGGGAGGCGCGAGTCGCCCGCGAGGCGCAGGCGCGCGAGCAGCGGGTCGCGGAGGAAGCTGCAGTCCGCGCCGTCGCACAGTCCCGCGAGCGCGCGCGGAGCGAGTACGACCGCGGCGTCCGCGCGGCGCAGGCGGGTTCGCTCGAGGAGGCCAGCAAGGCCTTCGAAGCGGCCCTCGCGCTCGATCCCGAGCTCCACGCCGCGAGGGAGAATCTTGCGGGTATGTACTGTGCTATGGGCCGTTATCAGGATGGCATCTTCCATTATCGAGTCTCGCTCGAGCGGCACCCCGACGACCCGGATCTGCACGCCTTGCTCGGTCAGGCCTCCGCGCAGGCCGGCGACCTCGCCGCTGCCGAGGCGGCTTGGCTCGCAACGATCCGACTCGCTCCGAGCCACCGCGGTGCGCGGCTCGGGCTCGCGATCCTGTGCGAGGACCGCGGGGACGCCGCGGGGGCCGCGGCCCATCGCGCGGCCGCCGGTCGCTGATCCTTCCCAGGACTCGGAGAGTCCACGAATCCGCGTCGAGCGCGTACATTCGAGTTTCCGCGCGACAGCTCCGGGGTAGCACTCGTGGCTCGGTTGCCGGCCCTGTCGTGCCAAGGTTTCGAACGGTCGACCCTCGCTCCCACCCCTTCCGGCTCAGGACTCCCTCGATGCGAATCTCTCCGATGGTGGTGCTCGCCGCCACCCTCCTCGTCTCGACCTCGTCACCCCTCTTCGGCGACACCGGCGCCGTTGCATCCGCGCCCGCTGCGAGCTCCACCTTGCGCGGATTCCTCGTCGAAGGCGAGCTGCTGCTCTTCGCGCAGACGGACATGACGCTTCCCGAGGGTTGGTCGCTCGGCGTCCTCGGCGTGGAGCCTTCGGCGCAGATCTCGGCCCAGCTGCGCGGGCAGGCCGAGGTCGTGCGCGATGGCGCTCGGCCAATCGGCTTCGGCACGAGCCGCATGTCGCTCGGGGTGGGTCAACTCACGCTGTCGGGGCCGACGGGCGAGCGCTTCACCCTCGGCGAGCTCTCGCTCGCGCTCTACGACGGTGAGTGGACGGTGCTCGCGCACTCCGGTGACCTCGCGGGTCGGCCGGTGTTCGTGCTCGCGCGCTCAGGCGATGCGTGGCTCGAGCGCGGCGACGACTTCGCGTTGACCGGCGAACTCGTGTTCGCTCCCCAGCTCGCCCGCGAGCTCGGGCTCGACCCAGAGCTGCGCGCGCCGCTCGGGGCACTGACCCTGCTCGGCTCCGCGCTCTTCGATCCCACCCGCCCGCTCGTCGCCTCCGCTCCCGCCGCCGCGGGCGGGCTGATCGGGCCGGACGTCATCGTCAGCACGATCGGCTCCGAGTTCGGCGAGTACGGCGCGATCGGTGACATCGGCGCCTACGCCGTCACGACCGTGTCCTGCAACGTCGGCGATCAGGAGGCCATCTGGATCGACGCGGGGACTCAGCCCAACCGCCATCCTGTCATCGGCACCCAGCTCTACCGCTTGAAGACCGTCAACGGCTCCAAGCGCTTCGAGCAAGTTGGCATGAGCTGGCTGAAGCACGGTTTCTGTGCCGCCGACGCCCCGAGCTGCGTCTCGATCAACCCCAACGGCATCGCGGCGCCGAACTACGTCGCCAACGGCAGCTGCGACTGGCTCGGCCTGTTCGCCACGGACACCTACTCCGACGGCTTGAACGCATCGCAGCCCGGCTGCGGCCCGCGCTCGGAAATCCAGCCGTGGACGGGCGCGTATCCGTTCCCGTACCAGCTCGGCTCGGGCGCGAGCGGCAACGCGATCTACAAGCGCATGCAGGTGAACCGCAACGACCTCGATCCCGCGCAGAATGCGGGTGCGAGCTACTGGTGCGAGGTGGTCTACATCTGCACCGACGAACCCGAGGCCAACCGCTACAACAACTACTCGGTGCGCGCGGCCAACGTCGGCGCGCTCGCCGGCGGTCAGCACAACATGAGCTTCGCCGGTGCGACGATCCCGCTGAAGTCGGCGGTCCAGCACTGGGCGACCGTCGAGCCGGGCGTCACGGTGCGCTCCGTCGACGTGCCGGGCGATGGACGCCTCCTGCTCGGCTACAAGGCGACGCAGCTCCCGAGCGGGCAGTACCACTACGAGTACGCGCTCTTCAACATGAACAGCGACCGCGGCGCGCAGGCCTTTTCCGTGCCGCTGCCCGCGGGGGCCGCGCTCTCCAACGTCGGCTTCAAGGACGTCGACTACCACTCGGGCGAGCCGTACTCGGGCACCGACTGGGCCTCGACGGTGACGCCGGGCTCGAACATCTCGTGGTCGACGCAGACCCACGCGCAGAACGCGAACGCCAACGCGCTGCGCTGGAGCACGACCTACAACTACCGCTTCGACACCCTCGCGGCGCCCGTGCAGGGCACGATCACAGTCACGCTCTTCAAGCCGGGCACTCCGACGACGGTGACGTTCCTCGCCGACGTCCCGGGCACGGGCTGTGGCTCGTTCACCTACTGCACGACGAGCACCACGACGCTCGGATGCTCTCCGCTCATCTCGGGCTCGGGCAGCGCGAGCGCGACCGCCACCTCGGGCTTCACGATCAGCTGCAGCAACCTCGAAGGCGCTCGTCAGGGCCTGTTCTTCTTCGGGCAGGCACAGACCAATCTGGCGTGGGCCTTCGGCTCGACCTCGTCGCGCTGCGTGACCACCCCGGTCCAGCGCATGCCGTCCAGCCTTACCGGAGGCACCGCGGGCTTGTGCAACGGCTCGCTGTCGATCGATTGGAACGCATGGCGTGCCGCGAACCCGGGCGGGCTCGGCAGCCCCTACAGCGCCGGTCAGATGCTCTACGCACAGGCCTGGTTCCGTGATCCCCCGGCTCCGACGGGGACCAACCTCTCCAACGGTCTCGGGTTCACGATCTGCCCGTAACCGAATACCGAGCTCGAGAAGCGGGGCCTGCGGCTGTCCTCGGGCGGTCGCGGGCCCCGCTCCTAGGAGCGTGCCGAGGCGGTCCCGCGCGGCCCGCCGCGCGTTGCGGGGGTCCGACAGGCTCGAGCCCCCGTCGCGGCCGCTTTTGCCGGTGGGGGCGGTGTGGCCTCTGTGCCTCCGAGGCCCCCAAGTTCGCCGGAACCCGGAAAGCCTGTCCAGCGTCTCAGGAAGAAGGACTTTCCTTTTCTGCTGTTCCGCGGTCGGTTGACCCGATTCCGCGGCTCGCGGTTAGAGTTGGGGGGTCTCTTCGACTTCGCCCGCCGACCTCGCGTCTCGGGACCCTTCCGGGGGGTCTCGCGCTGGGACGGCTGACGAGCGTTCGAGCCCTCTCTGTCTCAGGAGCTCTCAGATCCCCATGAATCGCGCCTTCGTCGTGAGCGCCGCCGCGCTCAGCATCGTTTCCTCCGTGGCCGCAGCCAACGAGCAGACGCTCGAGACGCGCGGCTACATGCTTTCGGGCGAGCTGCTCGTTTTCCCCCGCGCCGAGCAGGGCCTTCCGGCCGGTTGGTCGGTCAAGGTGGTCGGCGTCGACGAGGCGAACTCGCTCGTCGCGACCCTGAAGGGCACGGCGGACCTCTACCGCAACGAGAGCGGAGTCCAAGGCTTCCTTTCGCAGGCGATGTCGACCGCCCCCGGTCAATTCGTGATCACTGCGCCGAACGGACGCGAACTGGGCATCGGCGATCTCTCGGTCGCGATCTACGACGGCAAGTGGTGCGTGCTCTCGAACTCGAGCGACCTCGCCGGTCGCCCCGTCTTCACGCTCCCTGACGAGGCGGCGTTCATCGAGCGCGGCGAGCAGTTCTCGCTGACCGGTGAGCTCGTGCTCGCCGATGCGCTCGCCGAGGAGCTCGGCCTCGAGCGCGGCTCGCACATGTCGATCGGCTCGATCACCGTGATGGGCTCGGCCATGTTCGATCCGGCCCGCCCGATCACTCTCTCCGCCCCCGCGGCGGCCACGGGCGGCGTCATCGGCCCCGACGTCATCGTCAGCACGATCGGCACGACCTTCGGCGAGTACGGCATCGTCGGCGGTGTCGGCGCCTACGCCGTCACCACCGTCTCCTGCAACGTCGGCGACCAGATTGCGATCTGGATCGACTCGGGCTCGCAAGCCAACCAGCACCCGGTCATCGGAACCCAGCTGTACCGCTTCAAGACGGTCAACGGCGCCACGCGCTTCGAGCAGATCGGTATGAGCTGGCTCAAGCACGGCTTCTGCGCCGCCGACGCGCCGAGCTGCACCTCGATCAACCCCAACGGCATTCCGAACCCGACCTACGTGAACAACGCGAGCTGCGACTGGCTCGGTCTGTTCGCCACGGACACGTACTCGGACGGCCTCAATGCCTCGCAGTCGGGCTGCGGTCCGCGCTCCGAGATCCAGCCGTGGACGGGCGTCTTCCCGTACCCGTACATCCTTGGCAACCCCAACGCCTCGACCATCGCGACCTACAAGCGCATGCAGGTCAAGAACCCCGACCTCGATCCCGCCCAGAACTCGGGCGCGACGTACTGGGGTGAAGTGGTCTACATCTGCACGGACGAACCCGCGGCCAACCGCTACAACAACTACTCGATCCGTCAGGCCACGGTCGGGGCTGCTGCTGCGAACGGTCAGTACAACATGTCCTTCAGCGGCACGACGATCCCGCTCAAGTCGGCCGTGATGCACTGGGCGACGATCGACGCCGGCGTCGTGGTGAGCTACGTGGACGTCCCCAACGACGGCCGCATCTACCTCGCGCGCAAGGTGACCAACGTCGGCGGCGGTCAGTACCACTACGAGTACGCGCTGTTCAACATGAACAGCGACCGCGCTGCTCAGGCCATCTCGATCCCGCTCGGCAACGGCTCGGGCGCGACCAACATCGAGTTCAAGGACGTCGACTACCACTCGGGCGAGCCCTACGTCGGCACCGACTGGACGAACACGCTCAACCCGGGCTCGGAGATCTCGTGGGCCTCGCAGACCCACAGCCAGAACGTCAACGCGAACGCGCTGCGCTGGAGCACGACCTACAACTACCGCTTCCGCTCGACCGGCGCGCCCGCGCCGGGCAACGTGACGGTCACGCTGTTCAAGCCGGGTACCCCGACGCAGATCACCTTCACGGGTGTCGACGTCCCCGGCGGCTCGAACTGCCCCGACACGGACGGCGACGGCGCGAACGACTGCGTCGACGGCTGCCCGAACGACCCCGCCAAGACCGCTCCCGGCCAGTGCGGCTGCGGCATCGCCGACACCGACGGTGACGGCGACGGCGTCGCGAACTGCGTCGACGGCTGCCCGAACGATCCGGCGAAGAGCGTCCCGGGCGTCTGCGGTTGCGGCAACCCCGACACCGACAGCGACGGCGACGGTGTTGCCAACTGCGTCGACGGCTGCCCGAACGACCCGCTGAAGACGTCCGCGGGCGTCTGCGGCTGCGGCGTGGCGGACGGCGACACGGACGGCGACGGCGACCTCAACTGCCTCGACAACTGCCCGACGACGTACAACCCGGCCCAAGCGGACGCGGACCAAGACGGCGTCGGCAACGTCTGCGACAACTGCACGCAGAACGCCAACACGAATCAGCTCGACAGTGACGCAGACTTCGTCGGCGATGTCTGCGACAACTGCCCCAACGTCTTCAACCCCCCGCAGGGCGACATGGACGGCGATGACGTCGGTGACGCGTGCGACGGTTGCCCGAACGACGCTGGAAAGAGCGCCCCGGGCATCTGCGGCTGTGGCGTTGCGGACACCGACAGCGATGGTGACGGCACTCCGAACTGCAACGACCTGTGCCCGAACGACCCCAGCAAGGTCGCTCCGGGTGCGTGCGGCTGCGGCGTCTCGGACGTCGACACCGACGGGGACGGCATCAAGGACTGCAACGACAACTGCGACGCCATCGCCAACCCGACGCAGGCCGACTGCGATCAGGACGGCCTCGGCGACGTGTGCGAGATCGCTTCGGGTTCGCAGTGGGACGTCAACAACGACGGCACGCCCGACCAGTGCGCGGCCTGCCCGTCGATCGTGACGTACTGCACCCCCTCGACGACCTCGAGCGGTTGCTCGCCGGTCATGTCGGCCACGGGCACGCCGAGCATCGGCGCTGCCTCGGGCTTCGTCCTCACGGCGAACAACGTCGAAGGCCAGAAGCAGGGCTTGCTCTTCTACGGCGTCCTCGGACCCAAGGCCTCGGCCTGGGCCCCGGGCAGCACGAGCACCCTCTGCGTGAAGGCTCCGACCCAGCGCGCCAACGCCGTCAGCACGGGCGGCACCGCGGGCGGCTGCAACGGCACGATCAGCCTCGACTTCCAGAGCTACCTCGCGACGCATCCGTCGGCCGTGGGTCAGCCCTTCCAGGCGGGGGTGATGGTGAACGTGCAAGCGTGGTTCCGTGATCCCAGCGCTCCGGGCACGACGAACCTCTCGAACGCTCTGCAGTTCAAGACCTGCCCGTGATGGCGTAGCGGCTCGGCCGCGCTGAAACGAAGCTGGGGGTGCCGTTTGGCACCCCCAGCTTCGTTTTCAGCGGCCTCGTGATGGGCAACGGCCGGCAGGTTCGAACTGCGGAGCGTTCTCTCGGTTCGTCTCGCCCGAAGCTGGGGATCACGGAACCACCTCAGCCGCGGCCTCGCCTTCGGCGTCGGCCTTGGGGGATCCGCTTGCGGAGACGCCAAGGCGTCTCCGCATCCCGTCGCTGCGCGCCGGGCCGCGGCTTACCGTCCGTGATCCCAGCGCTCCGGGCACGACGGAGCTGTCGAATGCTCTGCAGTTCAAGACCTACTCGTGATCGGGTAGCGGCCTCGTGGTGGGCAACGGCGGGCAGGTTGGAACTGCGGAGCGTTCTCTCGGTTCGTCCGAGACTTCGGCCGGCGCGTTGCGAGTCAGGGGGGGGCGGAGCGCGAGGGCGTGAGCGGGTGGACCGGAGGTGCGGAGGCTACTGCCAGTTGAGCCACTGCTCGTTGGCTTCGTCGAGGTCGCGTTGGAGCTCGGCGATGCGCGTTTGAACTTCGCGCGACTTGGAGGCGCTCTTGTAGACGTCTTCGGTGAGGAGCGACTCGTTGAGTGACTTCAGCTCTTCTTCGAGGGCGATGATTCTCTGCTCGAGCTTCTCGAAGGCCCACGGGTTGCGGATCTTGCCGGTGGTGGCGGCGGGTTTCGCGGGCTCAGGTGCGGGTTTTTGGGGTTGGGCGGACCTGCGGGCGGAGTCGCGGGCGGCGTCTCGGGCTGCGGACGCTTCGGCGTCGGTTTCGAGCTTGCGACGACGGTACTCGCTGTAGTTGCCCGTGTAGAGGCGGGCGGCGCCGTCTTCGACTTCGAGGATGTGCGTGCACAGGCCGTCGAGGAACTCGCGGTCGTGGCTGATGCAGACGAGCGCTCCGTCGAAGGCGCCGAGCATCTCTTCGAGCGACGTGCGGGCGGCGAGGTCGAGGTGGTTCGTGGGCTCGTCCATGGCGAGCCACGAGATCGGCGTGGCGAGCAGCTTCGCGAGGCACAGGCGCGCGCGCTCGCCGCCGGAGAGGTTTTTGACCTGCTTTTCGACTTCTTGGCCGCGGAAGAGGAAGCGCGCGAGGTGCGAGCGGCACTCGAGGTCGGTCCACTCGGGCTTCACGCGTCGCATCTCCTGGATGCCGTCGTTGTCCGTGCGCAGCTCGCTCGTGTCTTGGTCGTAGTAGCCGCACAGCGCCTTGTGGCCGAAGGTGAGCTCGCCGCCGAGGGGCTTCGTGCGGCCCGCGAGCATCTTGAGCAGCGTCGTCTTGCCGGCGCCGTTCTTGCCGACGATTCCCAGCCGCTGTCCGCGCCCGATGCGCAGGTCGAGATCGCGGAACAAGACACGCTCGCCGTAGCCGCCGCGCAGGCCCTTGGTCTCCAGCACGAGCTCGCCGCCGCGCTCGGCCTTCGGCGGCGGGATCGCGGGCTTGCGGACGTCGCCGTAAGGCTCGTGCAGCCGCACGAGGTTTTCGAGCTTCTTCTGGCGGCCCTTGGCCTCGGCCGTGCGCTGCGAGCCCATGTGGCGCTTGATGAACTCCTCCTCCTTGCGGATGAAGTCCTGCTGGATCTCGAACGCGCGTCGCTCGGACTCGAAACGCTCGGCTTTGAGCTGGAGGTACTTCGGGTAGTTCCCGGAGTAGCTCTTCAGCGAGCCACGCTCGAGGTCGAGGATGCGATCGACGCTGTTCGTGAGCAGTCTGCGGTCGTGGCTGACGATCAGCACCGCGCTCTTCAGCTCGCGCAGCCACGCCTCGATCCACTCGATGCCGCGCAAGTCGAGGTGGTTCGTCGGTTCGTCGAGGAGCAGCACGTCGTGGCCCGCGACGAGCTCGCGCGCGAGCGCCGTGCGGCTCTTCTCGCCGCCGGAGAGCGTCGCGGCCTCGCGCTCCCAAAACATCTCGGGCAGACCGATTCCGCCGAGCACCGAGCCGATCACGTGCGACAGGTCCCAGCCGCCGAGCTGCTCGATGCGGTGCTGAAGCTCATCGTGGCGGCGCACGAGGCGGTCGAGCTCGACACCCACGGCGCTGCCCATGCGCTCGGTGAGCTGCGCGAGCTCTGTCTCGATCGCGCGGGCCTCGACGAGGCCGCTCTCGACGTACTGCAGCACGGTTTGGCCGGGAGCGAAGCGCGGGATCTGCGGGACGTGACCGAGTCGCGAGCCCTTGGCGATCGTCACCGAGCCACCGTCGGGTTGCTCGAGCCCTTCGATGATGCGCAGAAGCGTGCTCTTGCCGCCGCCGTTGCGCCCGACGAGGCCGACCTTCTCGCCGGGGTCGATCTGAAAGGTCACCCCACGCAGCACGTCCTGTGCGCCGTAGTGTTTCCGAAGGTCGTCGACGATGAGCAGGCTCACGGGCGCAAGACTCTATCGGCGCGTTGCCGCTCCACAAGCGAGCGCTACGATCGCGTGCGAGGAGAACCCATGGCGAGCCTGTTCACCAAGATCATCCGCGGCGAGATTCCTGGACGTTTCGTGCATCGCGACGAGCACTGCGTCGCCTTCATGACCATCGCGCCGATCCGACCCGGCCACACGCTGGTCGTTCCGATCCGCGAGGTGGACCACTGGATCGACCTCGGGCCGGAGCTCACTGCACACCTCTTCACGGTGGCGCAGCGCATCTCGCGCGGCATTCAGAAGGGCTTTGGCTGCCGTAAGGTCGGCCTCTCGATCATCGGCCTCGAGGTGCCGCACTGTCACCTCCATCTCCTGCCGCTCGATCATGCCGACGACATGGACTTCAAGCGCCAGCAGCAGGGGCTGTCTGCCGAGGTGCTCGAAGCACACGCGCAGACCTTGCGCGACGCGCTCGCTTCGCTCGCGTAGCTCGCTAGTGGCCGCCGCTCGACTTCGGGCGCGCGTTCCAGATCGTTGCGCACAGCGCGAGGCCGATGGCGACCATGGGCAGCATCGCGCCAGGCCACGAGATCCAGTTCTCGGCGAGCTTGGCTTCCTCGCCCTTTGGAAGCGCCGCCGCGTAATAGAAGGCCTGCGCGCCACCGCCGAGGTACACGAAGCCGTCGATCACTCCGGTGACGAGGCCCGCGTACTTCGAGCCGCCGAAGTCCGCCGAGGCGGTTCCGCTCAGCATGCCGTGCACGCCGATGACGCACAGCGACATGAACACGACGGACCACCCGAGCAGGGGATTCCCGAGGAAGAAGAACGCTGCGATCGCGCCGAGCAACATCCCCGAGTACAGCACG
>JBIKYW010000499.1:0-3054 GCA_044355055.1 Planctomycetota bacterium
GCTCGCTCAAGATCAAGCCGATCCTCGAGCAGGAGGAGACGGTCGGCGCCTCGATCGGCGACGACTACGTCAACAAGAACCTCTGGGCCGGCGTCACGACGCTTTCGCTCATCATCGGGTTCCTCCTGTACTACTACGGCCGCCTCGGCATGTGGGCGTCGGCCGTGCTACTGCTCAACCTGCTGATGACCATGGCGGGCATGGTGGTCTTGAACGGCACGCTGACGCTCGCCGGCATCGGCGGCATCGTGCTGACGATCGGCATGGCCGTCGACGCGAGCATCCTGATCTTCGAGCGCATGCGCGAAGAGCAGTCGAAGGGTCGCAAGCCTCTGCAGGCCGCGAAGGACGGCTTCGATCACGCGATGAGCGCGATCGTCGACGGCAACCTCACGACGTTGATCACCGCCTTCATCCTGATGAAGGTCGGCACGGGCACGATCCGCGGCTTCGCGGTCACCCTCACGATCGGCATCATCACCACGCTGTTCTGCGCGCTGGTCGCGCTGCGCGTGCTCGTCCACTACGAGCTGAAGCGCGGCGGCGAGTTCAAGATGCGCGAGTTCTTCCGCAACGCGAACTTCAAGTTCATGTCGTACCGCAAGGTCGCGATCGGCGCGTCGCTGACGATCCTCCTCGGCGGCACGGCGCTCTTCATCGGCCTCGACGACCAGCGCAAGCTCGGCATCGACTTCCTCGGCGGCGCCACGGTCAAGGTGCGCACCGAACAACCGATGGCCGTGAACGACCTGCGCGGCCGCGTCGAGGCACTCGGCGGCGCGCTCGCCACGGCGGAAGTCGTCGACCTGCCCGGTTCGCGCACGGGCGACGGCCGCGCCAGCGAGTTCCGCATCACCTTCAAGTCGAACCCCGAGCAAGCGGCCGCGAGCGGCGGCGACGTCGAGCGCCGCTTCAAGCAGGAGATCGCCGACGGCCTGCGCGATGTGCTGCAGAAGGACCCGATCACGGTCGGGGTCGACGCGGCGGCTTCCACGGTCAGCGCGACGCTGTACTTCGAGGAGGGCCACGACGCTTCCGACGTCCAAGCGAAGGCGGAGCAAGCTGGGATCACCGGCGCGCTCGCGCAGGCGCGCGAAGGTCAAAACGGCGTCTTCACGGTCACGGGCAGCACGACGAAGGACGTGGACTCGCTGCGCTCGGCGATCGCGACGGCCTTCGAAGGCTCCAGCGACGCGGCGGGCCGCGAGTACAAGTTCGCCCTGCCGATCCCAGAGTCGAGCGTCGTCGGCGCTCAGGTCGTCGGCGAGCTCCGCGACAGCGCCATCAAGGCCCTCGCGCTCTCGTCGCTTCTGATTCTGCTCTACATCCGCGTGCGCTTCGCGGAATACAGCTACGGCTGGGGCGCGCTCCTCGCCGACTTGCACGACGTCATCGCGACGCTGGCTGCGATCGCGTTCCTCGTCTGGGTTCCGTGGATCAAGGTCGAGATGAACCTGACCATGATCGCGGCCTTCCTGACGATCCTCGGCTACTCGCTGAACGACACGATCGTCGTGTTCGACCGCATCCGCGAGAACCGGCCCCGCATGAAGGGCACGCTCTCCGAGATCTGCGACGCGTCGATCAACCAGACGCTCTCGCGCACCATGATCACTTCGGGCACGACGATCCTTGCGTCGCTCGTGATCCTGATCTTCAACTGGGGCACGGGCAACGCCCTCGAGGGCTTCGCGTTCGCGCTGACCTTCGGCGTCGTCGCCGGTACGTTCTCGAGCATCTACATCGCCTCGCCGCTCTTCGTTTGGCTCGAGGAGCGCGCGGAGCGCAAGGCCGCGGGTGCGACCGCCGTCGCAGCCAAGGCTCCGGCGGCCAAGGGACCGACGGCCTGATCGAGCGCTCCGCGGAATGCGCGCCGTAGCACTGCTGCTTCTTCTCGCCGGCGCCTTCGGCGTCGCGGCGCTGTGGCAGTCTCGGCGCGTGTCGCGGCTCGAAGAGGAGCGCGACTTCGCCCGCCGTGTCGAGGCGGGCGAAGTGCGTGCGACCTCCGAAGAGGAGATCCCTGCTGGGTGGGCCACGGTCGTGCTCGGAGGTACGTCTCCGGCGCGCACTCCGCAGCCCGCGACGGAGTCGATGCCGACGAACGCGCAGGTGCCCCCCACGTCCGAGCCCGCCGCGACCGCGCCCAGTCCGAGTCCGGACTTCGAACTGATCGTCGAGCCGGGCCAGTCGCTCTCGAAGATCGCCCGCGCGCACTACGGCACCGCGCCGGTAGCGCTCGTGCGTGCGCTCGCTCGCTACAACGGGCTCGCCGACGAAGGCTCACTGCGCGCGGGTCAGACGCTGCGACTGCCGCCGCTCGAGACGCTGCAGCCGACGCCCGCTCAGCCCGCAGAGTCCGCCACAGCGACGCCAGCGCCGAGCACCGACGTCGAGGTTGTCGTCGAGCCGGGTCAGTCGCTCTCGAAGATCGCCCGCGCGCACTACGGCACCGCGCCGGTAGCGCTCGTGCGTGCGCTCGCTCGCTACAACGGGCTCGCCGACGAAGGCTCACTGCAGGCGGGGCAGACCCTGCGACTGCCGCCCGTCGAGATGCTGCAGCGCTGAACTCGGGAGCCGCTCAGCGCTCTACGACGAGTCGCGGCTCGACGGGCGCGTCGAGGAGCGTGACCTCGAGCTCCGCCGGCGCAGAGCGACGCAAGTTGCCGAGCGCAGCTTCCGAGATTCTCACGACCATGCGCAAGCACCGGTCGTCCTGCGTCTCCTCCGAGAGCACCGCACCGAGCCTGCGAATGGTGGCGATCGTGCGGCCATCCGCGAGCGGCACGTCGATCTGAACGCGCGCCGAGCGCGCGTCGAGACGCCGCGCGACGGCTGCGTCGAGCCTGTGCAGTCCCTCGCCCGTCCGCGCCGAGATGGGCACGACCTCATGGCGCAAGTCGCGTCCGAGGAGCTGCATCGCCAGCGACTCGCCTAGCGCGTCGACCTTGTTGAACACGAGCAGCTCGTTGCGGTGCGCAGGCGCGATGCTGTCGAGCACCTCCTCCACCGCGGCGAGCTGTTGTGCAGCGTCGGGATGCGAGGCATCGACCACGT
>JBIKYW010000500.1:0-3048 GCA_044355055.1 Planctomycetota bacterium
CACGGTGACCGTACCGGTGCCCGTGCGCTCCGCAGGCACGGTCAGGTACACGCGGCCCTCGACACCGAGCGCGTTGCGGATGTCGAGGTTGCCCTCCGAGCGCAGGCGCGAGAGCTGGGTCATGATCAAGCCGACGATCCAGAACGCCACGCTGCCCGAGCCGAGGGCGACGAGTACGCTGCCCCAAGCGGGCAGTCCGGCGTTCGACGAGGCCCAGCCTCCGACACCGAAGAACGCGATGAACGCGACCACCGTACGGAACGAAAGCCCGCCCGCCCCGTGGGCGCCGTCGTGGGCGGCGTCGACAGCCTCCGCGTGGAAGTCGTGCGTGTCCGGCGTCACGTCCGCGTCGCCGCCGCCGCCGATCAGCGCCAGCACGACTTGGAGGATCATCAGGAGCGAGCCGCCGAGGGCGGCCGCGACGTAGATGGTGTGCAGGCTGAGCATGGGGGCTGGGGAGCGGGCCGCGCGGACGAAAGAGCTACGCGCGCAGGCCGCGGATCTTCACGGGCGAACGCCGCGCAGCGCGCGAAAGTCTAGCGGCGCTGCCCGATCGGGCGCCAACGCGGTTGCCCAGAGGCCCCCGGGCGCTACCATCCCCGCCCGCGCGCCCGCCCCGGGCCGCGCTCGACGCACCTGAAAGAAGACGGACGCACACGATGGGCCTGACGCTCCATGGCAAGACCGGTGTGATCTTCGGAGTGGCCAACAAGCGCTCGATCGCTTGGGGCTGCGCCCGCTCGCTGGCCGACGCGGGCATGCGCCTCGCCGTCACCTACGCCAACGAGCGGCTGGAGAAGAGCGTGCGCGAGCTCGCGGCGGAGCTCCCCGGCTCGATCGTGCTGCCCTGCGATGTGACCCAGCCGAGCCAGATCGACGCCGTGATGGACTCGATCAAGGCCGAGCTCGGCGGCCTCGACTCGGTGATCCACGCCGTGGCCTTCGCCAAGCGCGAAGAGCTCGAGGGCGACTTCTTCCACACCTCGAAGGAGGGCTACATGCTCGCTCACGAGGTCAGCGCGTACTCGCTCACCGAGATCTCGCGCAAGGCGCTGCCGCTGATGGAAGGACGCGAGGGGTCGATCGTGACTCTCACCTATCTGGGCGGTGAGCGCGTGATCAAGAACTACAACGTCATGGGCATCGCCAAAGCAGCCCTCGAAGCGAGCGTGCGCTACCTCGCGGCCGACCTCGGCCCGCGCGGAATCCGCGTCAACGCGATCAGCGCCGGACCGATCCGCACCCTGTCCGCCGCGGGCGTTTCGGGCTTCAACTCGATGCTCGACCACATCGCCGAGACCGCACCGCTGCGTCGAAACGTGACCTCGGAAGAGGTCGGCGACACCTGCCTCTTCCTCTGCAGCCCGCACTCCCGCGGCATCACCGGCTCGATCGTCTACGTCGACGCGGGATACCACGTGATGGGCGTCTAGCGCGCGGCGAGCCGCACGCTGGCCATCATCGCAGCGACGTCGTCGACGACATCCGGCCACTCGCTGCTGCGCGCGCGGCCGTCGACGACGAGCACGGCGTTGCCGCGGTCGAGCACCAACTCGTAGCCGCGCAGGCTCTCGGCCGCGCCCGTTTCCAGTTCCCACTCGATGCGCGCGACCGCGTGGCCGTCGATCGCACCTTCCTCGACGCGCACCACACTACGGCCACGCTCGGCCGGCAAGCGCCGCACGTAGTCGGCGAGCGACGCTTCACTCGCGGACCCGTGGAAATCGGGCTCGACACGGAAGGCCACCGCGCCGGCCAGCGGATCCGACGGATCGCGCACCAGAGCGAGCGCGCCGTCGCGCCGGGACTCGCTCCAATCGCTCCAACCCGGCGGGACGCGCAGACTGAAGCCCGCGGCTTCCGGCCGCCACACGCGCGACCGCCGGGTGGCGCGGACCGTGTCGTCGGAGTCGAAGCTCAGGCAAGCGACAAGGACGGACACCACGAACGCGATGAACCAGCCGGTGGCAGGGTGAGAACGCATGGAAGGCCGCCCTGCGATTCGAGCGCGCGGAGCAGCACACTTGAGGGCTCCCGACCTAGAACGCCATGCCGACGGAAAAGTGTGCGCGCCAGCGATCCTCGCCCGCGCGAGGATCGGGGTTCCAGCCACAGTCGAGCCGCAGCGGGCCGATCGGCAGCAAGTAGCGCACTCCGAGGCCGAGCGCTTGTCGAACATCGTCGACCGCAAACACATCCTGCGCCTGCGTCGCGAGCGTGCCACCGTCCCAAAACCCCGCGCCCTCCAGCGAGCCCTTGATGCGCTGGCGAAGCTCCGCAGACAGCACTTGGAAGCCCTCGCCTCCGATCGGAACGCCCTGCGGATCTCGCGGCCCCAACTCGTCTTCGCGGAACGAACGCACGGTGTTCTCGCCGCCATTGAAGAAGCGCTCTTGGAGCGGAATCCCGGTCGTGTTGCCGTGCGGCGCGATCACCCCCATGCGCCACGAGAGCGCCAGCACCGTGCCTTCGCGCAGCGACGTCAGCCAAGTCTCGGTCACGCGCAGGCGGGTGAAGTCGAGCTCGGAGCCGAGCGCGGAGTCGCCGTACTCGAGCGAGGCACGCAGCAGGTTTCCCGTCGTGGGAACGAAGACGCTGTCGCGCTGATCCCAGCTCCCGATCAGCGCCAGTGACGAAATGTCGACGTTCTCGGTCTGCGCAATCGCGCTCGGATCGCTGACGTCCACCTCGCTCACGCGCGAGGCGCGGAAACGGTACTCCGTCGAGAGCCGCAGCCGCGGACGCAGCTCGCGCGAGAGCGCGAGCGCGACACCGAGCTCATCTTTGTCGTACGAAGGCTCGTCGCGCAGCTCGCGGAAGAGCGATAGACCCGCTTCGTAGTCGGATCCAAAGACGTGGGGTTCCGAAATGCCGAACACCGCACGGCTCGCGCGCTCCGCGATGAGTCCATCGAGACTGAGAGTTCGCCCCGCGCCGAGCAGGTTCGTCTCGCGCAGGCCCGCGAGCGCGCGCAGGCCCTCGTACGAACCGTAGCCGGGCTCGAAGAAGACCTCGGTGCTCGTCACCTCCTCGACATCGACGATCAAG
>JBIKYW010000501.1:0-3043 GCA_044355055.1 Planctomycetota bacterium
CAATGGCTGTGTAGATCGCCAGCGGACTCTTGAGCCCCTGTGTCTTGTTCCATTCGAACCAGCGCCGCCGCCCCGTCATGGGGTCTTCGCCGTACTTGTTTCCCCAGACCGAGAACGTGGCGTATGCGTCGCGGCGAAGCTCGATATGATCGATCCAATCGCTAACCATCGAGCTCGCGTTTCGATGAAGAAGCACGACCTTGGCAGCGCGGCGGGTCATTCCGCACCCCCACCCACGAAGAGAGCCACTGCGGCATCAGCCTTGACAGCCGACCTGACGTAGTAAGAGGAATAGGAAGAGGGCATCCCAGGGCCGCTCCCTTCATCGCGATCAGCCGACGAATCAACGCACGAATCGACCTCATCGAGCAGATTCTCGAATGGGTCGGGCTCTTCGAAGCCGTCGCCGCCTTCCTTGAGTAACTTGCTCCAGCGATCGTTGAACACTTCCATCAACACACCGCCCACAGCCGTGCGAAACGTTCTATCGACTACAAGAAGTAAGCGGTTGTATTCACCTGTGCTTGAGCCGTAGGGGCCTTCCCGCGTGCACTCATCGTCGTCGTATTTATCCACGCTCATCCGTGTCTCATTGCGCTCTTGCTTGACTGCCCTAGTCCGTCGCTCAGCCCCAGAAGCTCGATGAACGAGCCTTGTGTCCTAATCTCCTGTTCCTCCGGAGAATCCGGCTGAAAATTGCGAGTGCGCCAGTGCTTGTATCCATCGAAGTCGATGAGACCGAACAGTGTTGCGAGTGCGTGAAACGGACCACCTCGATGCATGCCGTTCATTAGCACGAATTGCGCGAACTGGATGGATGACATGCGCTCGAAGGCTCCGGAGAGCGCGTCGAGCAGAACGTCTTCCTCTGCGTCGACCCCGGGCCCCCAGATCCTAGCGCCCCACAGCCGCTCCTGAATCTGAAAGACCGACTCCCAATACATTTCGTCCCCGATCGTGTCGGGGGCCCACGTAACCATCTCCTCCGCCATCCCGGTCGCGATTGCGTTCTTCTTTGTCGAGTCATCACGGAGGAAATCGCGCCAGGTGCAAAAGGCCGAGTACAACCCGAAGTTACGCGGCTCCAAACACTCACGCGTCTCCCTCTCAAAGGCAATGGCTTCCGCCAGGCACCGCTGCTCGGCCACAACCGAAAAGCCACGGGAGGTCACCGCACCGCTGACCTCAAATCCAGCCGTATCGGCCTTCACGTTGGCGACGGCTTTCTGGAGTATCGGGATGTCTTTCCGCATATCCGCGAGCAACTTCTCCGGCAACCGGTACTGCTGCCCCCGCAGCGTCACGCTGAGGCTGTTCCCAAGTACATGAATGCCCAGCTGCTGAATCAACTCCGGCATAGACGCATCGCGGCCCGATGCCAGAGCACGGGCGACGCAGTAGCGCGGCCAGTGGAACTGGTCAATGTCCATACTCTGATGGTTCGGCGCAAGCTTCTTCGTGGTAGCAAGCACGAAGTGCCAGACGTCGGGCCGGCGTGCGGCAAACAGCGACGCCTCGTTGTCACGGAATACCGGTGAGACGTCAAAGTCGTTCGAAATCATCGAAAGCACCATCCCCTCCGTTTCTGATTCGGACCTTCAATGAAGACAGGAACTCCAAGCCAATGATTATCGCCGGAGGCTGTGAACGTCCACCGCCAACGTAGGTTCGGTGCGGGGCGCCTATCCGTCAAGTGGGTCCGCTCGAGCCCGCCTTTGGCCTCGGTGAGTGGGCTGGCGAGCCGAGCGAGGCGCGTTCAGGCCGTGGCTCGGGAGCTTTTGGAACGCGGTCGCGAGCTCCCCGGCGCGGGAGGAGGACGAGGAGTGTGCTCGGCGGGGCAAAGACAGCGGCTCATGGGAAGTCGTGCAGATCGTGCGAGCGCGTGCCGTGGAGGCTCGGTGGGCAGTCCGAGGTGCGTGAGGATCTTACGCACGATGACGGGGTCGGTGAGCTGTGCGATCAGGCGACGTGGGCCGCTCTCGTCGAGGGCAGGTCAGCGAGTCGACGGCGAACACGCGTTACAACAGGTCCGCCCTAGTAGAGCGGCGCGAGTGGGAGCGCGAAGATGTGCTGGGCGCGGTCGGTGAGTTGGGAGCGAAAGCAGCGTGAGAGCGGACGGCGGGGACTGGCGCGCGCTTGGGCACGACGAGATCGCTCCAGGCGGAGGCGGGCGCGAACACGGCTTGGTAGGTGAGGTGATGGATTCGGGGATGCGGCATGAGTGCCGCGAGTCGCTCGATGAACGTGAACGGGTCGAAGGACACCGCGGACGTGCCGTCCCGCCCATGTCGCTTGAGGCCGTAGATGACGCGGCCGTCGGGTGCGGGCGCGAGGCGCTGAGCTCCGAGCCTTGTGGGGCCGCGGTGCGGGACTCGCGTCGGACGGAGCTGCGGAGTTGAGGTGTGCCGAGTCGGAATCGCCGAGCAGCGACCCGTGTGCGCGCGTCGGCGCTCGGGCGCGCGCGTCGAGGAGCTTGCGGGCAAATGTTCGCTGTCGGAGGTGCGTCGGGGCGGCGGATTTTGTGCAACCGGGGGGGTCGTGGCTGGTTGGTGGGGATGGGAGACTGGGCATCGCTATGAAGATGATGGTCGCGTTGGTGCTGGGTTGGATGTTGCAGGCGGAGGCGCCGCGCTTTTTGGAGCCGGAGCTTGCGCCGTGCGAGGCTCCGGCGCAGGCGGCGTTGGAGCGGGCGGCGGCGTACAGCGAGGAGCACGCGGGGCGAGCGGTGCTCGTGATGAAGGATGGGGCGGTGATCTTCGAGCGCTATGCGAACGGCTGGAGCGCGGAGCGGCCCCATGCGTTGGCGAGCGGTACGAAGAGCTTTGCGGGCATCGTCGCGGCGGCGGCGGTGAGCGACGGGTTGGTGAAGCTCGACGAGCTCGTCGTCGACACGCTCGTCGAATGGAAAGACGATCCGCGCGCGGCGCGCATGACCGTGCGCAACTTGCTCGATCTCTCGTCGGGGCTGGAGCCCGAGAGCGAGCTGCTCGGGCGCTCGGGCTACGGCGTCAAGGACCTCGGACCGCTGAATGACATCGCGGGG
>JBIKYW010000076.1:0-10027 GCA_044355055.1 Planctomycetota bacterium
GCGGGAGAGCCCGCGGGCTGGATCGAGCGCAGGAGCCCCTTTTCCACAAAGAGCCACAAGGCGTCGTAGGCGGCCTGCTGGGAGAGGCTGCCGAGCTCGCATCGCGCGGCCTTGGCGATCGTGTCCGCGGAGCCATGCGGGTGGAGCGCGACGGCCCGCAGGATCGCCAGCCGCTGGGCGGTGACGTGCAGACCGTGAGCCCGGAGCCTCTGAGCGGAGTCCATCACGTTGCCTAGCTTGGGTGGCAGGTAGGTTCATTCAAGGACTGGAGTCGATCCAAAAGTCTGAAAATCGCCTCCCAGCGCCCCCCCCCGAGCGGCCGAATCGGCCCGAGTCGCCCACTCTGGGCGCGCCCGCTGGGCCTTCGCGGCTCCCAGCACTCTCGCTTCTTGGCGCAGCGCGCGGGCGCCGAGCCTTCTACGGGCTTCCGCAGCCGCTCGACACAGGTCTTCGGATGAGCGGAGTGCTATCACCCTCGGTCTGCGCCCGAGCCTCCCCTCGGGCGCGACGGAGCCCAACCCGCCTTCTGTGCTCGAGGAGCCTCGCTCTCATGAATCGCAACGACCTCGCCTGCCTGTCGATCGCCTTGGTGTGCGCGACCCCCGCACTCGTCAAGCTGCACCCGCGTCCAGCTCCCGTCGCCAGCTTCCTCTCCGTGCTCGAGCCGGGCGCCAAGGTCCTGGTGGCAACTCAAGACTCCGGCTTGATCCAAGTCACGCTCTTCGACGGGATTCCATTGTCCTGGGAGGTCACCGAAGTCGGACCGGACTTCTTCGTCTATCGAGACCCTGCGGGCGTGCTCACACGAGTGCCGCAGACCGCGATCGCGGCGATCGTCCGCATGCCGGCGCAGTCCAAGTGAACCAACCGTGCCACGTGTCGCCCCTGCCCGTTGGTGGAGCGTAGGATCCGTGCTCGGATGCGAAGTACGCCCGTCCAACTCGCGCTCGGCCTCGCGGGGGCCGTCGTAGTCCTTTGGGCCAGCGCTGGCCCGGGCTTCGCCATGGTTCATCTGGGTCTGCACAACGTCGTTGCTGCGGAGTGTTGGCTGCGCGGCGAGGTGTGGCAGACCACGCGAGGTGAGGTCTTCGCGCATTGGCCGCCGCTCTTTCCGGCGCTGCTCGCGGCGGGACGATCCCTGGGAGCGAGCTACGAAGCGACGGCGCGCGCACTGAATGCAGCGTCGTTGGCGTTGACGGTCGTGCTCGCCATGCAGTGGGTTCGCATGCTCTCCCCCGCGCCGTGGGTCGTTTGGCTAGTCGGAGCCCTACTCGTGCTGCAGCCGAGCCTCGTCACGATCCATGCGACCTTGGCGAGTGAGCCTCTCTTCCTCGCGCTGTTGCTCGCTGCGCTCGTCTCGGCGCAACTGTATGCGGAGCGCCACGGAAGGACTTGGCTTGCGCTGGCGACGGCGCTCGCGGCGCTCGCCTGTCTGCAGCGCTACGTCGGCGTCGTCGCGGTGTGGGTCATCGCTGCGGTCGGATGGTGGACTTGGCCCAAGTCGACGCGCTGGCGCGACGAGCTCGTCTTTCTCGTCGGTTCCGCTGCGCCGCTCGCGCTCTGGCTCGTACGCAACGTCGTGCAGTGCGGCTCACTCACGGGCAGCCGCCCGCCCTCGGACATCGAGTTCGATCAGAACTTCACGGACGGAGTTCAGGCGCTGCAATCGGCGTGGAGCTCGAGCGCGGTGGGGAGTGCTGCTGAGAGCGCGGTCGCCTGGACGGCGGTACTGCTCGCCCTCGTCGGCGCCGCCGCGCTGCTCGCGGCGCACGAGCACCGGGGCTCGGCTCGCTGGTTGCTCGCGTTTCCTCTCGTCTACTTGGTGTTCTTGGTCGCGTTTGCGAGCTGGATCTGGCTCGATCCGCTCGATACGCGATTGCTCGCACCGTTCACCGCTTGGACTTGCATCGTGGCCCCGTTCGGCTTGCAAGCGGTTCTCGCAGGTGCGCGCGGCCGACACCTGCCCGCGCAAGTGCTCGGGAACATCCTGGCGGCGTTCATCGCCGTCGCCGGTCTGTCGGTGTGTGCGCACGCCACGTGGGAGCGCGCACGCTCGGCCGCGGAGGCCGGAGCCGCCGACTGGGTCAAGGAGAGCGAGCTCTTCCGTTGGTTGCAGGGGAACCCGCTCGAGGCCCGCGTTTACTCGAACGCGCCCGAGGCGTACGCGCTCGCGAGTTGGCGACCTGCACGACTTGTTCCCACACGTCGTCCTATCGATGCACTGCTCGCGCTCGAGCGCACGGAGTTTCCGCTGCGCCTCGTCTGGTTCGATCCGCAGGGCAAGTTCTCGCTGTCGAACGCCAAGGCCGCGAAGCTCGTCGAAACACGCGTCGTTCGAGAGTTCGCGGACGGCGTCGTGTTGGACGTAGAGCTTCGCGTGCCGTGAGGCGCGCGTCAGCTGGCAGCCGTCGTCGGTTCGAGACGCGACGCGCTGAACTGGAAGGACCCAGCGCGCCAGTCGATCGAGGCGAGGGCGCCCGCGGAGAGCGTGCCGCGTAGAATCGAGTCGGCCAGCAGGTTCTGGATGCGCTTTTGGATCACGCGCTTGAGCGGCCGGGCGCCATACTCGGGGTCGTAGCCTTCCTTGGCGAGGGCTTCCTTGGCGGCAGCGGTGAGCTCGAGAGCGATCTCCTGCTCGGCTAGATGCTTCGAAAGCCGCGCAAGCTGTACGTCGACGATCTCGCGGATGCGGTCGGGTTCGAGCGGCTTGTAGGTGAGCACCTCGTCGAGGCGGTTGATGAACTCGGGCCGGAAGAAGTCGCGCAGCTGCGCTCCGTCGCGGAGGTTCGAGGTCATCAGCACGAGCGACTGCGTGAAGTCGACCGTGCGGCCTTGGCCGTCGGTGAGGCGGCCGTCGTCGAGGATCTGCAGCAGTACGTTGAAGACGTCGGGGTGGGCCTTCTCGACCTCGTCGAGCAGGATCACGCAGTGCGGCTTGCGGCGCACGGCCTCCGTGAGCGCGCCGCCTTCGTCGTAGCCGACGTAGCCCGGTGGCGCGCCGATCATGCGCGAGACGGAGTGCTTCTCCATGTACTCGGTCATGTCGAGCCGCACGACGGCGCTCTCGTCGTCGAACAGGAACTCCGCGAGTGCTTTGGCGGTCTCGGTCTTGCCGACGCCAGTGGGGCCGAGCAGCAAGAACGAACCCAGAGGCCGCGTAGTTTCCTGCAGGCCCGCGCGCGCGCGCCGCACGGCCTCGCTGATCGCCGCGAGAGCCGAGTCCTGTCCGACGACGCGCTCGCGCAGGCGCTCTTCCATGTGGAGCAGCTTCTCGCGCTCCGTCTCGAGCAGGCGCGAGGCCGGGATGCCGGTCCAGCGGCTGACCACCTTCGCGATCATCTCCGAGTCGACCTCCTCGGGCAGCAGTGCGCCCTCACGCTGCGCCTCCGCCAGTTGCTCGGCGTTGGTCTTGAGCTGCGCCTCCGCCTGCGGAAGCTCGCCGTAGCGGATTTGTGCCACGCGCTCGAAGTTGCCCTCACGCTCCTTGCGCTCGGCCTCGTTGCGCAGGCTCTCGATCAGCGTCTTTCCCGCGCGCAGCGCCGTGATGAGGTCCTTCTCGCCTTGCCAACGCGCTCGCAGCGCGCGACCGGATTCCTGAAGCTCCGACAGCTCTTCGCCGATCTGCGCGATGCGCCGCGCCTCGTCGCCGCGGCTCTCCTTCTTGAGCGCCGTGCGCTCGATCTCGAGCTGGCGCACCTTGCGCTCGATCGCGTCGAGCTCGGGCGGGAGCGAGTCGATCGAGAGCCGCACTTGCGCGGCCGCTTCGTCGACCAAGTCGATCGCCTTGTCCGGCATGAAGCGCTGCGTGATGTGCCGATCGGCGAGCCGTGCGGCCGCGACGAGTGCCTCGTCGAGGATGCGCACGCCGTAGTGCACCTCATAGCGCTCTTTCAGGCCGCGCAGGATCGCGATCGTGTCGTCGATCGACGGCTCGCCGACCTGCACGGGCATGAAGCGGCGCTCGAGCGCCTTGTCCTTCTCGACGTGCTTGCGGTACTCGTCGAGCGTCGTCGCGCCGATGCAGTGCAGCTCGCCGCGCGCGAGCGCCGGCTTGAGCATGTTGGCCGCGTCGACCGCGCCCTCGGCGCCGCCCGCACCGACGAGCGTGTGCAGCTCGTCGATGAACAGGATGATCTCACCCCCAGCCTCCGCGATCTCTCCCAGCACGGCCTTGAGGCGCTCCTCGAACTCACCGCGGAACTTGGCGCCTGCGAGCATCGCACCGAGGTCGAGGGCGAGGATCTTCTTGCCCTTGAGCGGCTCGGGCACGTCGCCCGCGACGATCCTGTTGGCGAGCCCCTCGGCGATCGCCGTCTTGCCGACGCCCGGGTCGCCGATCAGCACGGGGTTGTTCTTGCGTCGGCGTGAGAGCACTTGCATCACGCGGCGGATCTCGGTGTCACGCCCGATGACGGGGTCGAGCTTGCCCGACTGCGCGTCGGCCGTCAGGTCTCGCGCGTACTTCTTCAGCGCCTCGAACGTGCTCTCGGGCTCGGGGCTCGTCACGCGCTTCGAACCGCGCACCTCCGCCAACGCCGCCTCGATGCGCTCGAAACTGAGCTTGCGCGCTGCGAGCAGGCCCTTCACCTCGGGCCCGCCTGACTTCGCGAGGCCGAGCAAGAGGTGCTCGGTGGACACGTAGTCATCCTTCAGACGCTTCGCCGCCGCGCCGGCCTCGTTCAGCGCCTCCGCGAAGGAGCGCGCGGGCTGCAGGTTGCCACCCGAGGACTTGGGGAGCTTGTCGAGCTGGAGCACGAGCTCGCCCGCGAGGACGCGCGGATCGACGCCGAGCTTTTTCAGCACCGCCGCAGGCACGCCCTCGGTCTCGCGCAGGAGCGCAACTGCGAGGTGCTGCGCCGTGAGCTCGGGGTGCCCCGAGTCCGTCGCCAGCTTCTGAGCCGCTTGGAGAACCTCCGCCGCCTTGGTCGTGTATTGGGTCTGCATGCCCGACACCTCGCAAGCGCTGTACCAAGTGAGCCTCGGCGCGCTAGGAGCCCGAGGAGCCGAGCCAAGGCCCTTCCTGACCCTTTCCTTGGCCTTTTGGTGCCATTTTGGCCCCGCAAGATGCCAAAGTGGCGGCCATGAGCCGTCGCTTGTGGGGTCGGTGCGAGCTAGGTTGAGCCCCATGAAATCCCCCGGAGCGAACTCCCCCGACGAGTACCTCGCGTCACTCGACGGCTGGCGCCTCGCGCTCGTCCGACGCCTGCGCAGGTGCGTGCGCGAAGTCCGCCCCTTCGAGGAAGAGCTGAAGTGGGGGCACCTCGTTTTTCTCCACCGCGGACCAGCTCTCCTGATCCGAGACGAGGCCACGCGCGTCCTCTTCGGCTTCTGGCGGGGTCAGGAGTTCCTCGACCTCGACCCTCGCCTCAAGCCGAGCGGCAAGTACGACATGGCGACGATCGAGCTGCGCGAAGGCGACCAGCTCACCACGAAGTCCGCCACCGCGCTGGCCGAGGCCGCGTTCGAGGCCAACGCGCGTCTCGGCGATCCACGCGCTGCGGCCAAGCCGCGAGCCGCGTCTCGTCGCAAGCGCTGAGCCTAGCCCGCGTCAGCCCGGGTCGCGCTTCGCGCTCGCCCTCAGGCGAGGCCCGCTTCGGACAACGTGGCGTACAGTCGGGCACGGCTCTCGGGCGCGAGCGGAACGAGCGGGAGTCGCACGTCCTCGCGCATGCGGCCCATGCGTGCGAGCGCCGCCTTCACGGGCACGGGGTTCGTCTCGAGGAAGAGGTCGCGGCACAGCGGCGCGAGCCACGCGACGAGCTCCGCCGTGCGCAGGCGATGACCCTCGGGGCGCGCGACGCGGCACAGCTCGGCAACTCGCGCGGGCGCGAGGTTGGCGACGACGCCGATCACCCCCGTCCCACCGAGAGCCATGAAACCGGCGATCAGCGAGTCTTCACCCGCCACGAGGTCGATGTCGCAGGACGAGCGCACTTCGCGCGCGCGCTCGATCGAGCCCGACGCTTCCTTGAGCGCAACGGCACTCGGCGCGCGCCGACGAATCTCCGCGACAGTCGCGGGTTTCAGGTCGCAGCCCGTGCGCGACGGCACGTTGTAGAGCACCAGCGGCAGGTCGCTCGCATCTGCGACCGCGCAGAAGTGCGCCACGAGGCCCGCCTGCGTCGGCTTGTTGTAGTAGGGCGTCACGACGAGCGCGGCGTCGGCGCCTACGCTGCGGGCGAAGCGCGCGAGCTCGATCGTCTGTGCCGTGTTGTTCGTACCGACGCCTGCGATCACAGGGATGCGCCGCGCGGCGCGCTCGACGGTGCGTTCGATCACGCTGCGTCGCTCGTAGTCGGTGAGCGTCGCACCCTCGCCCGTCGTGCCGACCGCGACGAGCCCATCCGAGCCCTGCTCGACGTGCCAGTCGACGAGCTGCTCCAGCGCGCGCCAGTCGATTCCGTCGGAGGAAAAAGGCGTCGGGAGCGCGACGTAGCTGCCCGAGAGCCGCCAACTCATCGCGGACTCCTCGCGCTGGCGATCGCTGCGAGCATCTCGCGGATGGCGGCGTCGACGCCGACGAAGAGCGAGTGCGCGACGATGGCGAAGCCGATGTTGAGCTCTTCGATGCCAGCGATCGCGGCGACGGGGGCCACGTTCGAGTAGTCGAGGCCGTGGCCCGCGTTGACGCGCAGGCCGCGCTCGCGCGCGAAGGTCGCGCCGGCGACGAGTCGCTCGAGTTCGCGGGCACGCGCGTCGCCGGTCGCATTCGCGTAGCAGCCCGTGTGCAGCTCGATGAACGGCGCTCCGCTGTCGGCAGCTGCCGCGATCTGCTCGCGATCTGCGTCGATGAAGAGGCTGACCGCGCCGCCTTCGGCCTTGAGCTCGCGCGTGACCCGAGCGACGCGCTGCGCCTCCGCGCGCACGTCGAGACCGCCCTCGGTCGTCACTTCCTGACGCGTCTCGGGCACGAGGCAGAACGCCTCGGCTCCGCTGCGGCGTGCGATCGTCACCATCTCCTCGTCGAGGGAACACTCGAGGTTGAGAAGGGTCTGGATGCGACCGCGCAGGCTCACGATGTCCGCGTCCTGCATGTGGCGGCGATCCTTGCGCAGGTGGCACGTGATGCCGTGCGCTCCCGCGAGCTCGGCGCGCAGGGCCCACTCGGTGGGATCGGGGAAGCGCTCGCGGCGCGCTTGGCGCACGGTGGCGACGTGGTCGACGTTGACGTGGAGGCGGGGCATCGCGAACTGGGAGTCGGATTGTACGCAGGACGCAAGCGAACGCACCCAGCCGCCCGCGGCGAAAACAGCGCCGTTTTCGGCCCGAGTTCGCGGCCGCTCGCGCAGTGCGTGGACGGGGCACGAGCGGAGCCCTACCGTGGTCGACGGAGGTAGAACTCATGCTGTCCCTGATGAACGCTCTCGCGCTCGGTCTCGCACCGGCGTCGATTCCGCCGCAGTCGGAGCCGCAGGCCGCTCCACCGACGACCCCCAAGTCGGCCGAGCTCGCGGTGGACGTCGACGAAGCGCGCACCCGCCTCGGCAAGGCTGTCCGCTGGCTGCTCGCAGAGCAGCGGTCGGACGGCGCATGGGGCAGCGGCGCGATCGACTCGGTGCAGTTCACGGGCTTCTCGGTCGAGACCTACTACGTCTTTCAGTACGCGGCGAACTCGCTCGCGTTCATGGCGCTGTGCTCGATCGATGCGAGCGAGGAGCGCGATCGAGCGGCTGCGAAGGCGCTGACGTGGCTCCTCGACTCGCGGCTCCCCAAGCGCGGCAACGACTGGGACGTCGATTGCACGTGGGCTGCGCTCTACGGATTCCAAGCGATGGTCGCGGCGTCGAGTGACCCGCGCTTTCAGACCGAGGCGCTGTGGGAGCGCGTGAACCAGCGCGGCGCCGACCTCTACGCCCTGCTCGAGCACAATCAGGAGCCGCTCGGCGGCTGGGGCTACTACGAAGGCCCCGTGGTCTCGAATCGTCCGACGTGGAGCACGTCCTTCGCGACGTCCTGCGTGATTCCCGCCCTCGTCCGCGCGCGCGGCATGGGCTGGAAGATCGATCCCGCGGTGATCGAGCGCGCCGTGCGCTACGTCGAGCGCTGTCGCACGCCGGCAGGTGCGTACATGTACGACCTGCGGCCGCTTCCGCGCTCGGGCGGAGAGTCGATCGACGACGTGAAGGGCAGCCTCGGTCGCATCCAAGTGTCGAACTGGGCCCTGCGCCGCGCGGGCGTGGCCTCGGTGACCGACGAGCGCCTGCGCGAGGGGCTCGAAGTGTTCTTCGAGCACCACAAGTTCCTCGACGTCGCACGCATGCGGCCGATCCCGCACGAGGCGTACTACGCCAACGCGGCGTATTTCTACATGTTTGCCCACTGCTACGCGGCGCAAGTGATCAACGAGCTCCCCGAGCCGGAGCGCGCGGCATGGCATCGACGCCTGCGCGCGCATCTCGCGAAGATCCAGTGGGAAGATGGCTCCAGCCTCGACTTCCCGAACATGAGCTGCATGCAGACTGCGGGCACCGCATTCTCGATCCTCGCCTTCCAAGCGGGGATCCCCGGCTCGAAGGCCTCTCTCTAGCTCCCATCCCCATCGACACCCGACCATGAAGCACTTCCAAGTCCTCGCCGCGCTCCTTCCCCTCGCTCTGTCCGCAGCGGGCTGCGCGGCCACGAGCGAAGCCAAGACCACGCTGCCCGCGGAGCCCGTGGCCGCTCCTACGGCGGCGGCGAAGGACGACGACGAGTCGCGCAAGAAAGTGCGCGAGGTCGAGTACGCGCGTCTCCAGCTCGATCTCGCCAAGCTCGCTGCGGACGGCGCGCGCGCGTCGGCCAAAGCCGCGCAGGGCGCCGCGGAGCGCGAGCTCAATGCCGTCAAGACCGAGCGCGAGCACTTCAAGAAGGTGACCGTCGCTCTCGAACTCGATGCAGCCGGCCTCGGCGTCGATCGCGCGAAGCAGTCGGTCGCCGAGGCGGAGCAGGAGCTCAAGGAACTCGAGAGCATGTATGCCGCGGAGAAGTTCGCCGAAGCGACGAAGGAACTCGTGCTGGCGCGCGGGAAGGCGCGCCTGGAGTTCGCGCGGCGCGACCTCGATCTGGAGCAGCGCAAGCTCGACGCGCTCAAGGGCTTCGAGCACAAGAAGCGCGACCGCGAGCTCGGCGAGCGCGAGACCAAGGCCAAGCTGGCTCTCGACGAGGCCAAAGCGGCCGTCAAGAAGACGGACTTGGAGCAGCGCCTCGCGCTCGCGCGGGCGGAGCATGCGGTCGAGGACGCCGAGCGCGCCGCGCCCGAGGTCCCCAAGCCCGCCGCCAAGGGCAAGGCCGATGCGGCCAAGCCCGCAGCGCCCAAGGCGGAGCCGAGCGCTCCGGCGGCTCCCGCGGAGTCGCAGGACAAAAAGCCCGCGGAAAAGGGCGGCTAGGGCGCGCGCGGCGGCTCTTTTTCGGGTCGAGACACCCTGTTTTGCGGGGCGGGCGCTGACGGCTCCCGCCCCGTTTTTGTAGACTCTCCCGACCTGCCATGCGGATCATTGCCGGAGAACACCGCGGTCGCCTGCTCAAGACCCCCGACGGCATGGGCACGCGCCCGATGCTCGACCGCGTACGCGAAGCGGTCTTCTCGTCGATCGGCGAGCGCGTCATCGACGCCCGCGTGCTCGACCTCTTCGCGGGCACCGGGAGCCTCGGCCTCGAAGCGCTGAGTCGCGGCGCTCTCGAAGCCCGCCTCGTCGAGCGCGATCCCCGCGTCCTCGATCTCCTGCGCCGCAACGTCGAAGACCTCGCGCTCGAAGATCGCGCCGAGATCGTGGCCGCCGATGCGCTCGCCACCCGCTCGTGGGGTGGCTCCGACGCCCGCTACGAGCTCGTGTTCTTCGACTCGCCGTATCCGATGCTGGAAACTGGCAAGACGCGCACGGGCATCTTCACGGCGCTCGAAAAGCTCGTGACCGAGAAGATCGTGGCCAAGGGCCTCGTTGTCTTCCACGCGCCCAAGGATGGCGTGCAGGAAAACGAGTTCGCGCCCAAGATCAAGGTCACGCTGCGCGAGTACGGCACGAACGCGATCTTCTATCTGGAGCGCAAG
>JBIKYW010000502.1:0-3027 GCA_044355055.1 Planctomycetota bacterium
CACGGCGGACTGCAACGACCTCTGCCCGAACGACTCGGGCAAGACGGCACCGGGCATCTGCGGCTGCGGCGTGGCCGACACCGACACGGACGGCGACGGCATCGCGGATTGCAACGACAACTGCGACTCGATCGCGAACCCGACGCAGGCGGACTGCGACCTCGACGGTATCGGCGATGCCTGCGAGATCGCGGCGGGCACGCAGCTCGACACCGACCTCAACGGCACGCCCGACAGCTGTGAGCTCGGTACGGCCTTCCCGTACTGCACGGCGGGTACGTCGACGATCGGTTGCGTCGGCACGATGACGGCGACCGGCGTCCCGAGCGCCTCGGCGAACGCGGGCTTCGTGCTCCTCGGCTCTGGCATCAATGCCCAGCAGCAGTCGCTGATGCTCTACGGCGTCAACGGCCCCGTGGCGCTGGCTTGGGCTGCGGGCTCGAGCAGCTTCCGCTGCGTCCGTGCGCCGATGAAGCGCGTCGACCCGCTGAACAGCGGCGGTACGGCTGGCACCTGCAGCGGTATCTACATCGTCGACTGGTTGGCTTGGATGGCGGCGCGCCCGACGGCGGTCGGCAACCCGCTGACGGCTGGCCGCGTGTTCAACGCCCAGATCTGGTACCGCGACGGCGCTGCGCCGGGCGGCGGCAACCTCACGAACGCCATCCAGTGGACGATGGCTCCGTGACAACCTGAGCGGTAGGCGAGGCCCCACGCGGCCTCGCCCCACCGACGAAAAAGCAGGGGGTGCCTCGCACGAGCGGGGCGCCCCCTGCTGCTTTCGGAGGCACACACGACGGAGTCGTTTCGCGAGTTTCGCTACCAGGATGCCGCGGGAAACCGCGACGGCTCGCGTTCAACTCACTCGACAGGCACTGCGAACGCTCGCGAGCGCGCCCAGTACTGCGACGGCAAGAAAGCTAGCGGAGCTCGACGTGGACGCCGCTGTGCGGCACGAGCTCACCGATCGCGGCCACGAGCTGGTTGCGCGCAGCGAGCTCCCGCTCGAGAGTGGCGGCGCTCGCGGCCGGGACCGCGATCAGAAGTCCGCCCGAAGTCTCCGCATCGAAGAGCAGGCTCGTGCGCGCGTCGTCGAGTCCGCCCGCGACGGAGACTTCCGAGGCCAAAGCCGTGCGGCCCCGCGTGGCGCCGCCCGAGTTGAGACCACGGCGGGAGAGCTCGAGGACGTCACCGAAGAGCGGCACGCGTGCGCTCTCGATGCGCAGGGTGACACCGCTCGCCGCCGCGATGTTGCGGCCATGGCCGACGAGTCCGAATCCGGTGACGTCGGTGCAGGCGCGAGCGCCCGCGGCGACCATGGCGGCGCAGGCTCGATCGTTCAGGGTCGCCATCTGCTCGGCCGCCGGGCGCAGCTCGGCCCAGCCGATCGCGCCCTTTTTGGCAGCCGTTGTCATCGTGCCCATGCCCAGCGGCTTGGTCAGATAGAGCACGTCGCCGGCGCGGGCGCCGCTGTTCGCGGTCATGCGATCGGGATCCACGACACCCGTCACCGAGAAGCCGAACTGGATCTGCCCCTGCACCGTGTGGCCGCCGGCGATGCTCGCCCCGGCCTCGTGGATCTTGTCGAACCCGCCGCGGTGGATCTCGCCCACCCACTCCGCGGGAAACTCCTTGGGGAGCGACGCGAGCGTGAGGGCGCTCAACGGCCGCCCCCCCATCGCATACACGTCCGACAGCGAGTTGGCTGCCGCGATGGCCCCGTAGAAATAGGGGTCCTCGACCACGGGCGGGAAGAAGTCGACCGTGAGGACTAGCGCGAGTCGCACCCCTGCAGGCAAGCCTTCGGCCGGCCCCAGCAGCACGACACCGGCGTCGTCCATGGTCTGGGGTCCGACGAGCAGTCGCTCGTCTGGCTTCGAGCTGAGGCCGCGCAGGACCTGCGCGAGCTGCCCTTGCGGCAGCTTGCCCGCTCAGCCCGCGCAGTCGGCGTAGTCGACGAGGCGCTTGTGTTCGTGACCGGTCATGGGCGGGAGTGTACGCCCACTGGAAGCTCAAGTCGCCGATCGCTCGGCGATCCCGCGCGCGGTCGCCGGGCCGCGCACGGCCACCCAGACCACGAGGCTGACAGCGACCGCCGCGACCCCCGAAGCGATCCCCCACCAGATCCCCGCGAGTCCCAGCCCCGCGGGGAAGGCGAGGTAGTAGCCGAGCGGGAGCCCGAGCGCGTAGTAACCGAGCAGATTCGCAACGGCCGTAGCTCCCGTCCGGCCGATCGCGCGCAGCACACCCGCCGCAACGACTTGCAGGCCGTCGAAGAGCTGGAACGCGGCCGCAATCGGCAGGATGGAGGCGGCGAGCGCTACCACGGCGGGGTCCTCCGAGTACGCGAGGGCCAGCGGCTCCCGTGCTAGCAAGAAGACCAAGGCGGAGGCGCACATCAGTCCAGCCCCGAGCAGGAGCGCGGCCCACGCCGCCTTCTGTGCCTCGCGCGGATGACCCGCGCCCACCAGATTGCCCACGCGGGTCACCACCGCGAGACCGACGCCGAGCGGGAGCATGAAGGAGATCGACGCGAGGTTGAGCACGACCGAGTTCGCCGCGAGCGCCTCCTTGCCGAGCCAGCCCGCCCACAGACCCGCCACGTGGAAGCCCCAGATCTCCGCCGCGAAGTGCAGTCCGATCGGGATGCCGACCGCGAGGATCGCGCGCAGCTCGCGCGGATCGAGCGCAGCTCGGCTCCAAGGAACCCAAGCCTTCTCGCACAGACGCCCGCGGCGCATGAGAACGAGCATCGCGAGCGGCATGCAGCATTGAACGATCGAAGTCGCGATGCCGGAGCCGACCGCACCGAGCTCAGGGCAACCGAGATGACCGAAGATCAGGGCCCAGTTGAGCACCACGTTGAGCACGTTGGCGCCGAGCGCAACCCACAGCGCGGGCCGCAGGATGCCTCGCGACTGCAGGTACTGCCGCTGCGCCGTGTAGATCAGAAACAGCGGGATCGAGGGGAGCTGAACGAGGACGTAGTCGTGGGCGGTGGCGGCGACCGAAGGGTCTTGGCGCATC
>JBIKYW010000503.1:0-3026 GCA_044355055.1 Planctomycetota bacterium
GGGAATCCCTTGGAACGGGGCAACGGAGTGGTGTTCACGCCGAAGCCCAACTATCAGGAAGCCGAGATGTACTACGCGGGCGCGCTGCCCCTCTGGCTCGCGGTCGTGGCGCTCGCGCTCGGGATCTGGCGCACGCGCTGGGGTCTCTTCACCGGCTGGGCCGTGCTCGTCGTCGGCGTCGTGTGGAACATCGGCTCGCTCGGAGAGTCGATCGGGCGCTTCGTCACCGCTGGCATGATCCCGTGGGGCCGTCTCTATCCCGTGCTGAGCCTCGGGGCCGCGCTCAGCGCTGCGTGGGCTCTCGAACACGGGCGTAGGGAGCATCGCCCGCGACGCTGGCTCGCGATCGTCGGCGTGAGTGCGATCGTGATGTTCGCTGCCGCTTGGTTCGGCGTCGAGCGCTTCATCGACGCCCATGCCAACGAAGCACGCGTCGATGTCGACACATGGCGCACGATCGCCGACGCGCACGTAGGCTGGATCGCGCTGTGCTTTGGCTGCGGAGTGAGCGCGGTCGCGTTGTATGGATGCGTGCGTGCGCCGAAGGTGCGGATGGCGTGCATCGCGGTGCTGCTCGCAGCGCACTTCGGCAGCACCGTTTTCTTGTTTGGTCGCTACGTCCCGACGGTGCCCAACGAAAACGTGGTGGCGCAGTCGGAGAGCATGACGGAGCTGCAGACGCTGGTCGGCGACTCTCGAACGCTGTACGTCGGGCGCGATCGACTCCCGGTGAACACGAATGCGCTCTACGGGATCGAGCAAGTGGTCGGCTACGACGCGCTCAGCGTCGCGGACTACGAGACCGTCGCGCGAACCGTGCTGCACACGGAGAACTATCACGCGGAAGTGAACTACGTGACGCGCTTCGCGCTCAAGCTCTTGGGCGTGCGATACGTCGTCTCCCGCAACGAGTGGCTGCCGATCGACACGCGCCTCGGCGAGCTCTCGAAGGAGCACCCGCAGCGCTCCGCGTACTACGAGCACGTCGACCAGCGCGAGGAGATCCCGCCCCAGCTACGCGCGGAAATCGGCCCCGAGGGACTGACGCAAACATTCCGAGCCACGCGCAAAGACCTCTGCGGACTCGCGCTGCACTTCACTTGCGCGCCCGCGGCTCTGGCTTCGCCGATTCAAGTGACGCTGCGCGACAACGCGACGGGCAGCACGGTCCTCGATCGGCGGGTCGAATTGCGTCAGCTGTCGTGGTTCAACCACGCGCGACGAGAGTTCGCGCTGTATTTCCCGGCGATTTCGGACTCTGCAAAGCGCGACTACCAGTTGACGCTCAGGGCGCTCGATCCCGCTGCGCCGCGCGCGGAGGTCGTGCTCGCGCCGCGTCGCGAGGTCGACGGTGGCCCCATGGAAGCCTCCGCGAAGCGCGGGAGACGCGCCCGTACCGCGGCGCTCGCGAGGTCCGCTAGCGCGAGCCTCGATGTCGGCACGAGCGGCGCGGTCGAGGCGAGCTTCACGCGCCCGAGCCTGCGCTTCGTGCAAGACATCGCCTACGGCACGGACCTGACGCCGCACGGCTGGCGCGCGCGGGCGCGGCTGTTCGAATACACCGAGTCGCGCGGCGAAGCGTGGGTCGTCGCGGGCGTGCTGCCGGTGCAGGATCGCAACGCAGCGACGTGGCAGCTCGGCCGTCAAGGTTTCAACCCGTACCTCACGGTGCTCTTGGAGGGCGAGCGCGCGGCGCTTCCGCCGCGGCGCGAGCTCGTCTCGAGCGTCGAGGCCCTCGAAGACGGGCCGCAGCGCTCGCGCTGGAAGGTGCGGACGAGCCTCGACAGCTTCCTCGTGCTCGCGCGAGTCCACTATCCCGGCTGGGTGGTGCGCGTCGACGGTAAACCGGCCGAGCTCCTGCGCGCGAACCTCGCATTCTGCGCGGTGGAACTGGCAGAGGGCGAGCACGAGGTCGAGCTCTCCTACGAGCCCGCGAGCTGGCGCTGGGGGCTGCGCTTCGCGGGGCTGGGACTGCTCGGGCTGTGCGGAACCGTCGTGATGGCGGGCCGGACGGGGTCTCGCAAGCGAGCGTGGGGTCGCTAGGCGGGCGACGCACCGCGCGCCGCGCTTGAGCGGCGCTCGGCGCGGTACCATGGCGGGACGCCAAGGAGGTCCGCCGATGAAGGTCGCACTGTTCGCCACGCTCGCCGTCGCATCGCTCGCGCTCGGTTTCGCTGCCCCGCAGGGGTTCGGTCTGGGGTCGCCGTCGATCAACTGGCCCAAGCCCAGCGAGCAGCACGCGTTCCTCGGCACGCTCGAGGGTCTGTGGGAAGTCGATGCGCTCCTGCACATCAACCCGGGCCAGCCGCCGATGAAGTTGAGCGGCACCGAGACCGTGCGGCTTGCGTGCAACGGCCTGTGGGCGGAGGTCGAGCTCGAGCTCGGCGACAAGCAGATCGGCTTCTCGTCGCGCGACCTGCTCGGCTTCGACCCGCAGTTCGCGCGCTACAACGGCGTCACCGTCAACGGTGGCTCGATGACGGTCGCCAAGTACGAGGGCAAGCTCTCGACCGACGGTAAGACGCTCGCGCTCTCCGGCGAGGGACCCGACCCGCGCTTCAAGGACCGCATCGCGAAGCTCGAGCAGGTCTGGACCTTCCCCAAGAAGGGCGAGCGCACCACCAAGTTCGAGTTCCTGAACGAAGAGGGCGGCAAGGTCCCCTGGCTCGAGCTCACCTACAAGTTCAAGAAGAAGGTCAAGTAGGGCGCACCCCGCGCGCCCCACTCCCCGCGGAAGTGGCGAAATTGGCAGACGCGCGAGACTTAGGATCTCGTGCCGCAAGGCGTACGGGTTCAAGTCCCGTCTTCCGCACCACCCCTTCGATTCCCGCCGCGCCTGCGCGCGAAGCCGCGTGGCGGGCCCGTGGCGGCGGGTCGGGGGTGGCGGGGTGGCGCGCGGAGGGGTGAACGTGGGATGATGGGCGGTTCGATGACGAACGAGGAAGTGTCGGTGGGCGCGGGCGAGAGCAGCGCGGGCGGTTTCGGCGAGTTGGGCCTGGGGGCGGAGCTGGTGGCAGCGCTCTCGG
>JBIKYW010000077.1:0-10015 GCA_044355055.1 Planctomycetota bacterium
GACCTCCGCGGTCCCCGTCGGGCTAGGTGTCGATCCAAGGAGTGGCGAGCTTGTGATCGCGAGCGCTGCCACGAACGCCAAGGGCGTTCCGCTCTCTCTGCGCGTGTCGACTTTTCGCGTTGAGGGTGAGCGGCTCTCTCCGGCCGACACGCGCTGGGTGCGTGGCGAAGCGGGCGCGCGCTGCTCGACGCGGCCGATCGTCTCGTTCGACGCTGCGGGGCAGCTGCACCTGTTTCACACGGACCCGCCGGGCCTCGAAGGCCAGATGAACTTCAGCCGCACGAGGCGCGTCGGAAACGCGGCGCTCGACGACGGCTGGCTCACCGCGCTGCTCTACGACGTCTGGACTCGCACGCGCAGACCGCTCGCTTTTGCGTCCGGTCCGCAGGGCGCTCTGTTCGCGTTTCGCTGGGACGCCGCCGAGGCGCACGGCATGCGCGTCAACGGGCTGCTCGTTGCGCACAATGGCTTCGGGATCGACGAGGAACCCATGCGGGACTTCGACGACGGGGCGAAGGTGCGCGCCCACGGACTCGCTCACTCCATCCTGTGGATGCAGGAGCGCTGAGCGCTCGAATCACTTGTCCGCGACGTCTTCGAAGTCGAAGGAGTTCTTCGGGTCGGCGGGCGCGATCTTGAACACGAAGTTCAAGCCCGCAGGCTTCTTGGCCTCCGTCGGAGGCGTGGCCTTGGATTCCGGAGTTGCGGCCGCGCCGTCCTTCGACTCTTCGTCCTTGCGCTGTTCCTTCATCGGGCGTTCTCCTGCTCGAAGAGCCGGGCCTTGTGCATGTCCTCGACGCAGCGCAGTGCTTCGCTGCGCACCTCGTGGGGGACGATCTCGATCACCTGCTCGACCGTGCGGGTTCCGTCGCAGCGCTCGAGGAGCAGCGCCGCTGCCGCCGAGAAGCACTGCACCTCGCCCGTCGCCGGGTCGTACACGAGCGTCGCATCGCTCGGCTGCTCGCGCGGCAGCTCGCGGTCGAATCGGGCGCGGTCTTCGTCCTCGATCAGGTCGGATTGATAGCGGGGTCGCAGCGTGGCCGAGTCGATCGAGGAGAGCCGCTGGTCGATCTGCGCGCGGTCGTAGCGCAGGGGGAGCCGGGCGAGCTCTCGGCGACGCAGCGGTCGCGGCGCGCCAGCGGCTGCGGTTCGCGGACGCTCCAAAACCTCGGCGCAGAGTCGCTCCCAGCTCCCCGCGCGCGCTAGGTAGAGGAAGTAGTGACTCTTGAGCTCGTGGTAGAGCATGTTCGTGTTCTGGAACACGGGGAAGTGCGAGCGCAGCGCGCGGGTGAACTCCAGATACGTGTCGCGCGCCTCGCGACGGCTCATGCCACTCGAGCACTTGAAGTCGTAGTAGACCTGCAGATCTGCGGCAGCGTCGGGATAGATCTCGACGATGTCGAACTCCTCGCGGCGCTTGAAGATCTCGCTCGACTCGTCGAGGTAGAACACGCGCACGCTCACCTCTTGGATCGCGTCGCGGTTGGCGAGGATCGTCTGCAGCGTCTCGCGCGCCTCGTCCCGCGTCTCGGTCGGGAAGCCGATCATCACGTACAAGGTCACCGAGATGCCCGACTTGCGGACACGCCGCACGAGCTCGATCGACTTGTCGGGATCGATGCCCTTGCACATGCGTGCGAGCACGCGCCGCGACGAACTCTCGTAGCCGAAGGCGATGCGCTTGCAGCCCGCCTTGGCCATCGCGTCGCAGACCTCCTGCGTGAACGCCTCGTGCTCTAGCCGCGCGTCGCACCACCAGTCGACGTCGAGGCCGGCATCCAAGATCGCTTGGGGCAGACGCGCCGCCATGTTGGGCGGCAGGTCCTCGATCGCGAGGTAGAAGTGCTTGGTCTTGTACTTCGCCGAGAGCTTGCGCATGTCCTCGACCGTCTGGTCGATCGCACGCCCGCGGTAGCCCGGACCGATCACCGTGTAGAGCGTGCAGAAGACGCACTTGCCCCAGTAGCAGCCGCGCGTGATCGCGAGCGGCAGCACCAGCTCGGGCGAGAAGTACTTCTCCAGCGGCATCCCATCGAAGTCCGGCGTCGGGAGCGTCTTGATGTCGAGCGGATCACGATGGGTGTTGTGCCGCACCTCGCCGTCCGGTCCGCACCAGATCATGTTGGGGATCGACGCAAGGTCGCGCCGTCCGCTCTCGATCTCGCGGCAGAGGGCGAGCAGCGGGCCTTCGCCTTCGAGCATGATGAAGCTGTCGATGACGCCCCACACTTCCGGGCGCTTGCTGAGCTTCTCCGCGACGTACGCGAGCAATCCGCCGCCGACGGTGATGTGCACCGAGGGCTTCCATTCCTTGATCATCCGCGCCAGCGTGAAGGCGGGGATCGCTTGGCTTGGGAAGGTGAGGGAGATGCCGACGAGGTCGGGGTCGAGCGCGCGCAGGCGCGGCAGGGTGTGCTCGCGGAAGTACTCGATGAAGGGATTCTCCTTCTCGTCCGCCGTGCCCGCGAGGATCTCCGAGCTGCGCTCGACGGAGTAGCGCATGACGAAGCCGTGCGCGGTGAGGCGGCTCGGCGCGAACTCCGTCGAGATGATGCGCAGGCCCTGCTCCAGCGTTCGACCGGCCCACAGGTAGCGCTCGTAGTCGTAGAAGAGCTCCTTGGTGCGGAGCACGCGCTTTGCCTCTTCGATGCTCTCCGCGACGCTCGCGCCGACGAGGTCGATCTCCGAGAGCACCTGATACTGCTCCATGTCGGAAAAGCGCAGCTCCTCCTTGGCGTCGAGGTCGGCCATGCGCTCGCGCGCGCGGATCCGCGAGAGCGAGCGCTGCAGGCGCTCCTTCGAGAGGAAGTGGTCGTAGGCGAGGATGCTCTCGTCGAACATCTCCACTCGGCCGACGTCGTGGGCGCGCAGGTACGCCGCGAGCGACGGCAGGCTCAGGTAGGGCTGGGTGAAGTGTCCCTGCGGGGGAAAGACGAGCGCGACTTTCATCGTGGTTCAGGGCTCCTCGTGGACAACGAGGATACTGTCGAGCGCCGGACCCGCCACCGTCGATCGCGCCCCGCTGGGCCACTCGACCTCGACCGCGTCGATCTTCGAGACCGGCCCGAGGCCGAAGTGCAGGCGCGGATCGTGTGACGAGTAGAGCCCCGAGCTGAGGCGCAGCTCGCGCGTCCACACGCGACCTCCGGCACGCACGCGGACCTTGGCGCCGATGCCATCGCGATTCGAGCGCGTGCCGCGCAGGCGTACCGAGATCCATCGCCCGCCTCGCACGGAGCGGTTCTCTAGGAGCCGCGGTCGCTCGTCGAGGTCCGTGACGAGCGCATCGACGTCGCCGTCGTCGTCCGGATCCCCGAGCGCGAGCCCGCGCGCGGAGTGCAGCCCTTCGAGCCCGCCGCCGATGCGCACGGTCGCGTCGAGCCACACCACCTTCCCGCTGCTGCCGGTGACGGCTTCGTAGAGCTGGGTCTCCATCTTCCAGCCGCTCATGCCGATTTCCTTCGCCTGCGGGTACACGTGGCCGTTGGCGATGAGGAGGTCGAGGTCTCCGTCGCACTCGGCGTCGAGGAAGCCCGCGCCCCAGCCGAGCTTGTCGACGGAGCCCGCCGCGAGGCCGAGCGGACGCGCTCGGTCCGCAAAACGCCCCGAGCCGTCGTTTTCGTGCAGCGAGTTCGGTTCGAAGTCGAAGTTCGTGCGCAGCACGTCGAAGTCGCCGTCTCCATCGACATCCTCCGGCACGAGCCCCATGGCGCTCGTCGCTCGACCGTCGGCGCCGAGCGCGAACCCGCGCGCCGCGCCCTCCTCGCGGAAGTACCCGCGCCCGTCGTTCACGAAGAGGTTCGAAGGCTGCATGTCGTTGCCGACCATGAGGTCTTGGTCCCCGTCGTTGTCGATGTCGCTGAAGACCGCCGCATACGAGCACAGCGCCTTCGGTAAGACGAGCCCGCGCTCCGCCGTCGCTTCGCGGAACCTGCCGCCGCCGATCCCAAGGAAGAGCACGTCCGGCGCACCCGGATTGAAGCCCTTCTTGTTCTCTTCCTCCGGTCCCCATGCGACTTCGATGTCCTTGATGACGTTGCGCACCCCCTTGTTCGGCGGGTTCTCGAAGTCGAACAAGCAGTAGTTCGCCACGTACAGGTCGAGCCACCCGTCGTTGTCGACATCCGCAAACGCCGCGCCCGCGCCCCACAGCTCGTTGCGAATCCCGCTCTCCGCCGTCGCGTCGACGAACCTGCCGCCGTCGTTGCGCAAGAGCACGTCAGGGCCGAGGCAGCCGAGGTAGAGGTCCGTGTCGCCGTCGTTGTCGACGTCCGCCGTCGCGATGGCCTGCACCCACTCCGCGCGAGCGCAGCCCGCCGCCTCGCTCACGTCCGTAAACCGCAGGCCACCGTCGTTGCGGTAGAGCGCGCTGCGCGACGAGCGCACGACCTCGAGCTTGGCTCCGTTGTCGACGTAGCGCAGCGACTGTCCGTTGCCGACGAAGAGATCGAGATCGCCGTCGCCGTCGTAGTCGAGCCACGCCGCGCCCGTTCCGTTGCTCTCGGGGATGTACCAGCGCCGAGGATCGCCGCTTCTTTGCACGAGTCCGAGTCCCGCGCGCTCGCCCACTTCCGCGAAGACGATGCTGCCCACGGCGGTCGAGGGTTGGGCCTCATCGCGCGAGCAGGCGGGGACGAGAAGCAGGGGGAGCAGGACTGCGGCGCGGTGGGGGACCATCGCGCCCCAGTCTAGATTGCCGCGTGCGCTCGCGTCAGGAGTCGGTCGCGACGTCGACGAGGATCGGTGCGAGCACGCGCGCGGCTTCCTTCGGATCGAGCGAGACGAGGAAGCCGCGACGGCCGCCGTTGATCCAGATGCGGGGCAGCTCGAGGATCGTGCGCTCCATGTAGACCTTCATCGGACGCTTGGTTCCGAACGGGCTCGTGCCGCCCACCTGATAGCCCGAGTGGCGGTCCGCGACCTCCGGCTTGCAGGGCTGCACGCTGCGCGCGCCGATCTGCCGCGCGAGGTTGCGCGTCGAGACCTGCTTGTCGCCGTGCATCAATACGACGAGCGGCTCGCGCGCGTCGTCTTCGAGCACGAGCGTCTTGATCACGGCGTGTTCGGGGACTCCGAGGGCCGCGGACGAGGCAGCGGTACCGCCCTTTTCGACGTACGCGTACTCGTGCGCCTCGAAGGCGACGTCTGCCGCCCGCAGCGCGCGGATGGCCTGCGTCACGGGGTACTTGGTGCTCATCGCTCCACAGTCGAGCGCGGGAAGGCATCGACTTGAATGGCTCGATCGCGAGCGCGTTCGGCGGCACGCAGACTCTCGGCGTCGGCATTCGAGATCACGCCTCGCTCGAGCGCGGATGCGACGGGATCGGCAGCATCGCGTGCCAGCACGCCGCGGCGCTGCGCGTCCTTGATGCGTTCGCGCGCAGCTCGGGCGGCGATCGCTGCATCGAGCGCCGCTTCGAGTACGCCGAGGCCGACCTCCTCGCGGCGAGGCTCGTACACGAGCGCGCCGAGCACGCGTCGCAACTCGCCCCCGTCGAGAAGCCCGCGCGCGACCGCGCTGCAGAGCCGATCGCTCGGCGGGCGGCGCCGCGCACCGAGCGGGAAGAGCACGGGCCGCAGTGCGAGCGCCACGGTGCGCGTGGGCAAGTTGTCGAGCAGCCCGATGAGCGCGCGCTCCACCTCGAAGAGCGCGTTCTCCATCGCGAAGCGGAACGCCTCGCGCTCCGCCTGCGGCTGGCCCGCGTCGTGGAAGCGCTTGAGAACCGCCGATCCGAGGTAGAGCCACGCCAAGGCATCCGCGAGGCGACCGCTCAGGTTTTCCTTGCGCTTGAGCGTCGCTCCGAGCGTTCCCATGGCGACATCCGCGGTGAATGCAAACGCGGCGCTGTAGCGCACGAGCGCGCGGGCGTACGAGCCTGCGACGCCGCGCATTCCACCGTTCGCAAGCGTTCCACCGCTCAGTCCGAGCAGCCAGGCGCGTGACGCATTCGTGAAGACGTGCCCGACATGCCCCCAGAACGCTTCGTCGAACTCGGCGAGGTCGCCGCGTTCGGCTGCGGCGAGCTCGCGCTGCACCCACGGGTGACAGCGAATCGCACCCTGTCCGAAGATGATCATCGAGCGCGTGAGGATGTTCGCGCCCTCGACGGTGATGCCGATCGGCAGGGACTGGTAGGCATGCGCGAGAGTGTTGCGCGGCCCGCGGCAGATTCCGTTGCCGCCGACGACATCCATCGCGTCGTTGACGATGCTCCGCATCGCCTCGGTCGTGTAGGCCTTCATGATCGCGGTCACGACCGCCGGCTTTTCACCCGCATCGAGCGCTCCCAGCGTGAGCACGCGCGCGGCCTCGATCGTGTAGGCGAGGCCGCCGATGCGCCCGAGCTTGGCTTCGACGCCCTCGAAGCGTCCGATGGGCAGGGAGAACTGCTCGCGCACGCTCGCATGCGCGCTCGTCACTTGCACCGCGAGCTGCGCGGCCCCTGCGGACAGCGCCGGAAGGGAGACGCCGCGGCCCGCGGCGAGGCACTGCATCAGCATGACCCAGCCGCGCCCCGCCATCTTCGGACCACCGATGATGAACTCGAGCGGCACGAAGACGTCGCGTCCGCGCGTGGGACCGTTCATGAACGGAATCCCGAGCGGATCGTGGCGCTCGCCCGTGATCACGCCCGGCGTGGAAACGGGGACCAGCGCGCAGGTGATGCCGAGCTCGCTCTCGCCGCCGAGCAGGCGCTCGGGATCGCGGAGCTTGAAGGCCAGTCCGAGCACGGTCGCGATCGGCGCGAGCGTGATGTAGCGCTTTTCCCATGTGAGCCGCATGCCGAGGACTTCGCGTCCTTCGAACGTCCCGCGGCACACGACGCCTTCGCTGCGCATCGACGCCGCGTCGGAGCCGGCCCAGGGCTCGGTCAGCGCGAAGCACGGGATCTCCTCGCCGCGCGCGAGTCGCGGCAGCCAGTGGTCTTTCTGCTCCTCCGTTCCGTAGTGCAGCAGCAGCTCCGCTGGTCCGAGCGAGTTCGGAACCATCACCGTGACCGCGGCCGTCACGCAGCGCGAGCTGAGCCGCGCGACGACGGTCGACTGCATGCGCGCGGAGAACTCGAGCCCGCCGTAGCTGCGAGGAATGATCATTCCCATCAGGCCGGACGCGCGGATCTCGCTCCAAATCTCCGGCGGGAGGTCTCTGGCGCGCGTCACGGCGTCGTCGTCGAGCTTCGCGCACAGCGGATCGAGCGTGTCGCGCAAGAAGCCGCGTTCGCGCTCGTCGAGATCGCGCAGCTTGGCGCAGAGGAGCGTGTCCATGCGCGGCGCGCCCCCGAAGAGCTCGCCATCCCAGCCGACCGTGCCCGCCTCGAGCGCCGCCCGCTCCGTCTCGCTCATCTTCGGCAGGATCGACTTCACCAGCGGGAAGAGCGGCCTTGTGACGAGCGCGCGACGCACCGGTCGCAGGGCGTACACCAGCGAGAGCGCGACCAGTGCGTACCCCGGCACCTGAAAGGCGAGGCCGTCGAGACCTTGCAGGCGCGCCGCCGCTAGAACGAGGGCCGCGGCCACGACGGCACCTAGGAAGGGACGTCGCAGGCTGGCGAGGACTGTGAACGACGCCAGCGCTGCCAGAGCGCATCCGAGCCACGTGAGCACGACTTCCATGGCGACTCCTCCGCGCGGCGACGACGCGCCGCCCTTCCGACCTTATAGCTCGCGCGACCGCTTTTTCCGCGCCTAGCTTGCGCGCGGCGCGTCGGCGGGCACCACCTCGGCGTCGATCGAGCCCAAGGACGGGCGCACCGCGCTCGCTCCGACCTGCAGTCCGCCCGAAGGCGTGGTGAACGGGCCGTCCCCGACTCGCCGCAAGAGCAGGAGCGTCGCGGCCCGCAGCAGGGCGGTGACGAGAAAGAGCGTCGTGTACGCGTTCCGATCCGCGCCGAGTCGGCCGAGGAGCGCACCGCCGACAAGGGAGCCGACCGCGAAGGCCGCGGAGTTCCCGAGGTTGAAGAGCGTGATGGCGCTGGTGCGCTCGCGCTCGGGGATGTGCTCGAAGAGCAGGAGCAGCGAGGCGAGCTCGAACGCTGCCCAGAACACGCCGGCGATGAGCTGGGTCGCGAGGAGCGGCCAGAACGAAGTCGTCGCGTACCACGGCAGCGAGGTGAAGACGATTCCCACGGCTCCGAACCACGCGAGGCGGCGCGGACCGATCTCCTTCGCGCGCCGACCGAGCATCGGCAGCACGAGCATCTTCGCGAAGAAGGCGCTCGCCACGAGCGTCATGTACTCCGCGTACGGCATCTCGAGCTCGCCCAGCATGTAGGGCGAGTAGAACGGCGCGGCGACCTGCACGGCGACTTGGAGGCAGAGCAGGTACACGATGAGTGCACGCGCGCTGCGAAGCCCCGGCGAGCGCAGGACGTCGCGCCACGGCGTCGGGAGTGTGTGCGGCGTCTCGGGCTCGGAGTGCGCGGCCAGATGGCGCGCACTGAACCAGCGCGCGATGCCCGCGAGGGCGAATAGGATCGCAAAGGGGCGCGTGTCGTCGCCGAACTCGAGACCCTGCAGCACGAATCCGCCGACGACGAGACCCGCGAGCGTCGCAGCGTGCATCGCCCGTGTGCGCAGCGCGAAGTAGCGCGCCCAGATGCCGCGGGGAACCAGCGTGGTGATCCACGTATTCCACGCGGGTGCGCCCGCCAAGCCGACGGCCCAATACAGCGCGGCGACCAGAAAGATCGCCGCGACCGACATGTGGCCCGTGAGCGCGGCGACGACGAACGGTAGGAACGCGATGGCCTGCACGCTCGCGCACAGCACGATCCATCGTCGATAGGACCCCATGCGTGCGACGGCGTGCGGGGTCACGAGCTGGAGCAGCGCTCCGCTCAGCATGGGGATCGTCGCCACGAGCCCCGACGCGAGCTCGCCATGTCCCGCCGCGAGCACGAAGGCCGGTAGGTACGTCTCCCCGATCCCGACCATCGAGCTGTAGAGCACGCCGTCGATCCAGCTGTGGCGCAGATCCGAGCGCAGCGTGCGCTCGCGCGCGGAGGGCAGACGGTGCATGGCGGGCAAGAGTGTAGGAGCGCGCGGCGTCGACCCCACAATGGCGCGGGGCCCCTCAGCCTTGGCCGAGGAGCCCCGCGCTTCGAGCCCGCGTGACCGCGACTACTGGACGGTGATCTCGCCGTAGGCGATCCACTGCGTCCCGTTCGTGCGCAGACCGAACATCTGGATCGGCACCGCGGTGCCCGCCGGCAGCGCCGACAGACCGAGGGTCGCGTCGACCTGCGCGTAGTTGAACTGGAAGCGCAGGTCCGCACGGCCGTCGTTGCCCGGCGGGTTGCAATCGCCGAAGTTGGTCGCCGCGAAGACGCCGATTTGCGACGCGGAGAACAGGAACGGGTTCGTCGGCACGACGAAGTTCGTCGGGTTCGCTTGACGGCTGAGCTTCACGGTCGAGCGGTTGACGCCGTTCATGTAGAGGTTCGCGCGGCCGAGCAGCGTGAGCGTCAGCGTCGGACCTTGGGCCGCGCGCACGAGCACGTCGGGGCAGGCGCCGATGTTGAGGTCGACGTTGAAGCTGGCGTCGACCGACGAGTCGGGGCTGGTCAGCGTGATCGTCTGGTCGAGCGAGGACGAGAAGCCGCAGCGATCGAGCGCCGTCCAGCGGCGGACGATGGTCTGCTCGTGGCCGGGACCCTGCGACGGAATCACGGTGTCGGCGAAGGACAGGAACGGCGCCGGGTCGCAGAGGTCCGTCGCGGTGGCGGCGCCGAGCGAACCGACGCTGGTGTCGAGTCCCCACGGACCGATGATGCTGATCGGCAGGGCGAGCACCGGAGCGGTCGTGTCGCTCACGGTGACGAAGCCGCTGCACAAGCCGTTCTGCGCGTTGCCTTGGCCGCCCGAGAACACGCGCAGCGCGACGAAGCATTGGCGCTGGCACTGGCCCGTCATGTCGATCACGAAGTTCGGCTGGGAGACCGTCGGGTCGTCCACGAAGCCGAACGGGCACTCTTCGATCCACTGGAAGGTCAGCGGCGTGCCATCGGGGTCGAAG
>JBIKYW010000078.1:0-10010 GCA_044355055.1 Planctomycetota bacterium
AGAGTTCCGATGACGCGGTCGACGCTGCCTTGGTAGACAGGGATGCGGCTGTGGCCGGATTCCGCGAGCATCTTCGCCGCCGCGGGCAGACCCTCGTCGATGTCCGCGGCGACCATGCGCGTGCGCGGCGTCATCAGCGCCGCCGCGTCGATGTCGCGCAGCTCCATCACGCTGCCGATCATCTCGCGCTCGGTCTCGTCGAGGTGCCCCGAGCGATCGGCATCCTCGATCACTTCGCGCAGCCCCGCGACGATCTTGCGCGTCGACTCGGGGTCGTCGTGGACGCCGAAGAGCCGCAAGAGGCCGCGGCGCACCGCCTCGAGGCCGAAGGTCAGCCACTCGACGGGAAGCTGCAGCAGCCGGAAGGGGCGCAGCGTCGCACGCACGAGCGGGTCGCCGACGCGCAGCGCCAAGCTGCGGGGCAGGGCGTCGGTCACAAACCACAGGATCGGCACGCAGGTCGCCGTCCCGAACGCGAGCGAGCGCCAAGGGTGGCCGTCTTCGGCGTAGACGAGGCGCACCACGCTCGCAGAGAAGAACAACGCGCAGGTGAGCTCGAGGATGGCGGCGCTGGTCGTCAGGCGGTCGGAGCGGGCGAGCAGGCGCTCGAGGGCCGTCCGACGCTCGCCGGTCGGCACACCTTCGAGGACCCGCTCGGGGGTCGACTGCGCCAGCGAGCGGCGCAGGATGGCGAAGGCCAGCGCGAGGGCGAGGGCGAGCGCGCTGACCCCGAGGCCGAAGAGGTCGAGTTCCAGCGCGGGCGGCGGGGCCACGAACGCCTCGGAGGGCGCGGCAGGGCAAGGCGAAGCGGCGAGTGGCGGCATGGCGTGGCCCGGTCGGGCCGGAGCGTCGGGAGTATAGGCGTTCGGCGCTCCGAGGCTGTCTTCCCGAGGAGTCAGGGTTGTTACGAATTCGGAGCGTTCGGGCGGGCCGCAGCCGGGCACGCGCCCCGTAGGCGATGGCTGCTTCTTGCCTAAAGCTATTTAAAATAATCACTTAGAGCGTTGGCACGCCGCCGGAGGGGCGCTTGGCACGCAAGCTGCGCTCGGGGTCGAACATGGAGACCTACCCGATGACCCTGTCCCCAGCGGGGGCGCTCGCGCAGCCCGCGGGGTGTGTGACGCTGGCTCGGCTCCTCCCCCGCGCGGACGCCGAGGACTCCGACCAAGTCGAGACCGCCCTGATGGCGCAGTTCCAGACCCAGCGCAGCGAGGCGGCCTTCACCGCCCTCTACGAGCGCTCGCGGGCCGGGGTGCTCGACTGGCTCCGCTGGCGCATCCGCCAGCACGGCGTCCGCCTCGACCCGCAGGCCCTTCTGCAGGACACCTACGTCAACGTGTTTCGCTACGCGGGCAGCTTCCGCGCCGGCGAGCGGGGCGGCTTCCGCGCCTGGGTGCGCACGATCGCGGCCAACGTGGTTCGGCGCGCGCTGTCCAAGCTCGGACGGCCTTGGGTGAGCACCGACTCGGACTCCGCTCCGGAGCTGCTCGACCCGCGGCAGGGACCGCTCGCGTGTGCGTCGGCGGGGGAGGAGACGCGCGAGCTTGCAGCGGCGTGGAGCCTATTCCTCGCCCACTACGTGCGCGCCTTCGCGACGCTGCGCGCGCGCGACCGGCGGGCCTTGGAGTTGGTCGAGGTCGAGGGCCAGAGCTACGCGGAGGCCGCAGCGCAGCTCGGCGTGAGTGGCTCGAACATGAAGATGATCATGCTCCGCGCGCGGCAGAGGCTCGTCGCGGCGCTGCGGCGCTCGCTCGGACTCGAAGACGACGCCGTGCAGGCCTGTCGGCGCAGTGCGTAGCATGGGGGCCCGCGGTGCGCGTCGCGCGCACCGAGCCCCACGATGAACCAACGCCCCGTCGACCTGCTGATCCGCGGTGCGAGCGAGCTCGCCACGCCGCTCGGAAGCACCGCGCGCGTCGGGCGCGAGCTCGGCGCGCTCTCGCTCCTCGCGCGCGGTGCGGTCGCAGTCGATGCGGGGCGCATCGTGGCCATCGGTCGCGAGGACGAGCTCGCGCGCGACTACGCGCCGCGCGCCACGCTCGACGCCGAAGGCGGCACGCTCGTGCCCGGATTCGTCGACGCGCACACACATCCGATCTTCGCGACGACGCGCGAGGACGAGTTCGAGCTGCGCACGCGCGGCGCGACGTACGCGGAGATCGCGGCGGCGGGCGGAGGGATCCTGTCGACCACGCGCGGTGTGCGCGCCGCGTCGCGCGAGGAGCTCGAAGGGCGCCTCGTGCGCCACCTCGATCGCTTCTTGGAGCTCGGCACGACCACCGTCGAGGCGAAGACGGGCTACGGACTGTCGCTGGAGGCGGAGCTGAAGTGCTTGGAGGCGCTCGCCTTCGTGCGCGCGCGCCACGCGGTCGACCTCGTGCCCACGTTCCTCGGTGCCCACGACTTTCCCGAGGAATACAGGTCCGACAAGCAAGCCTATGTCGACTTGCTCGTGCGCGAGATGTTGCCGCGCGTCGCGCGCGAAGGGCTCGCGGAGTACTGCGACGTCTTCACCGAGGGCATCGCGTTTTCGCTCGAGCAGTCGCGGCGCATCTTGGGCACCGCGCGCGACCTCGGCCTCGGATTGCGGCTGCACGTCGATCAACTGACGCCGCTCGGCGGCGCGGAACTCGCGGCCGAGCTCGGCGCCGCCAGCGCGGACCACCTCGAACACGTGAGCGAGCGCGGCATCGAGGCGCTCGCCGCGCGCGGCGTGATCGCCGTATTGTGCCCCGTCGTGCCGCTGTTCCTGCGCCAAGAGCGCGAGGCGCCCGGTCGGCGCATGGTCGATGCGGGCGTTCCGATCGCGATCTCGACCGACTTCAATCCCGGTTCGTGCTACCTCCAGAGCATGAGCGAGGTGATCTCGTGGGCGGCGCTGCGCTACCGACTGAGCGCGGCCGAGTGCCTGACGGCGGCGACGCTCAACGCAGCGTGCTCCCTCGGACGCGGCGCGCAGACGGGCTCGCTCGAACCGGGCAAGCGCGCCGACATTCTCGTGCTCGACGTGCCCAATCACCGTCACCTCGCCTACGAGCTCGGTCGCAATCCGGTGCGCCACGTGGTGCGCGGTGGGCGCGTAGCGTTCTCGCGCACGGTCGTTCGCTAGACTTTTGCCCCCGAAGTCCCGCCATTTCGTCGAAGGAGCCTGCTGCGATGGGTCTGGTCGAGTGCGTGCCGAATTTCAGTGAAGGTCGTCGTCCCGAGGTGCTTGCGCCGATCCTCGCGGAGATCCGCGCCGTCGCGGGCGTCAAGCTGATCGACCAAAGCAGCGACGCGAGCCACAACCGCTCGGTGATCACGTTCGTCGGCGAGGGCGCCGCGTGCGCCGAGGCTGCGTTCCGCGCAATCTCGAAGGCGCGCGAGGTGATCGACCTCACGAAGCACCAAGGCGAACACCCGCGCATCGGCGCGACGGACGTCGTGCCGTTCGTGCCGCTCGAGGGCGCGACGATGGACGAGTGCATCGCGCTCGCGCACGCGCTCGGGGCCCGGGTCGGCCGCGAGCTCGCGATCCCCGTGTACTTCTACGAGTCGGCTGCGCGCTCTCCCGCGCGCCGCAATCTGCCCGACGTGCGCAACATCGGCTTCGAGAAGCTGCGCGAGGCGGTGGCGAGCGATCCGACGCGCACTCCCGACGAGGGCCCGAAGACGGCGCTGCACCCGACTGCGGGCGCGACCGTGATCGGCGCGCGGCAGTTCCTGATCGCGTTCAACATCAACCTCACGAGCGAGGACGTCGCGCTCGCCAAGTCGATCGCCAAGGCGATTCGCGAGCGGGACGGCGGACTCAAGGGCATCAAGGCCATGGGCTTTGCGATCGACGCACCGAAGTGCGCGCAGGTCTCGATGAACGTGTGCGACTTCCGCTCGACGGGCCTCGAGCGTGTGTACGCCGAGGTCGAGAAGCTCGCGCGCGCCGCGGGCGTCGAGATCTTGGAGAGCGAGCTCGTCGGCCTCGCGCCGCGCGCGGCGTTGCCCGCGGGTGCTGCGGAGCGCATCCGACTGCGCGGCTTCGATCCGAAGAAGCAGATCATCGAGGAGCTGCTCTGAAGCCCGCGGGAGGCGCCATGGCAGCGAGGGCTTGGATCGCACTGTTGGTCGCGCTCGTCCCTGCGGCGCACGCGCAGAACTCCGGCGACGCGCCGATCCCTGCGGCGCTCGATGCTGCGGCGCTCGATGCTGCGGCGTGGATCGAGCACGACGCCTGCGTGCGCAGCGAGCGTCAGCAGCGATTCTTGGCTCACTACCTCGCTGCGAGCCCCGAGGCGCGCGCGAAGGCCGCGGCCGCGCTCGAGTCGGCGCGGCCCGTCGGCGCTTCGCCGAACTGGGCGCCGGGACTCGACGCGCTGCGGCGCGTCGAGACGGAGCTCTCCACCGGTGCCGAGGTCGAGCGCGTCGATCTCGACTTGCTCGCGGGTGCGCTCGACCTCTCGGTCGCGCCCGGGATGTTCCACGCCGCGCACGAGGGACTCGGGGATCCGCTCGTCGTGCACGTCCGGCGCGTGCAGCCGATCGAGGTTCGCGAGGACTTCTGGCTCGAGCTGCGCTGGCTTGGCAGCGACGGCAGCGTGCTGCCCGCGCGGCGCGAGCCGATCGCGGCGCGCGCCGTCACGGAAGTGGGCTTCGACATGTACGTGCGCGCGCCGCTGAGCGGACCGGCGCCGTGGCGCTTGTACGGCGTCGCGACGCGACCCGATCGGCCCGCGGAGGGCTTCGCGCTCTCGGAGGTGCGCGTCGACGCGGTGCTCGATGTGCGCAAGCGCCTCGAGGCTGCTCTCGCCCGCGGAATCGAGGATCAACCGGGCTACGAGCGCGCGGCCGTGCTCGCGCGGCGGCTCGCGGCGACGGGGCGCCGTGGGAGCGCGGCTCTCTCGGGCACGGAGCTGCTCAAGGCACTCGAGAACTGGCCCAAGTCGGGCGCGCCGACGCAAGTTCCCGTGCCCTTGGAGCTCGGCTGGCGTGACACTCGCTTCGTGGAGCACTGGGTGTGGACCTACGGGCCGGCCGAAGAGCCGAAGCGCGCGCTCGCGATCCTCGCGCCCGAGTCGGAGGCCGCCGACAACGTCTTCGCGGGTCCGCTCGGACAGCTATGGCGGGAGTATGCGGAGCGCACGCGCACCCAGCTCTTCGCGCTGCACTTGCCGCCCAAGCCTGCAGAGGTGCGGGAGCTGCTCGCGCGACTCGGCGCGTGGATCGAGGCCCGCCCGCTGTTTGCGCTCGCGCGCGGCGAAGCGACGGCTCGGCTGGAGCTCGGATTTCTGGGCGCGGAGCGGCCGCGGCTCGCCGGTGTCGCGCTGTGCGGTCCGCTCGTCGCGCGCGCGGATCCCACGCGCTATGGCGACACACCTCAGCTCGTGGTCGGCCCGTCGGCGAAGCCTGCGTCGGGCGCGAGCCGCGTCGGCGTCGACGCCAGCGGGGTGGTGATCCTCGATGACCTGCTCTTGCCCGGGGCCTTCGAGAGCTGGCAGACCGAGCTCGAAGCGCGCGAGTCGAAGTGAAGTCGTTTATCGTACTGGCGGCGCTGCTCGTCGCCCTCGCGCTCGGCTTCGTTCTGCGCGCTTCGCCCTCAACCGGCGACCGGCGGGCTGTGGACGGCGTGTGGGGTTCGCTCGGCAGCGCCGAGAGCGACTACCGCATGCGGCTCGTCGAGCTCTCGCTCGCCACCGAGCACGCGCCGAGTCGCGATCGTTTCTTGTCGGCGCGGGGCTCCGACGACGTTCCGTGGCCGCCCCTCCTGCATTCGGCGCTCGCCGTCGGCTTTGCGCACACGCTCGAGCAGGATCCTTCGGCGCTCGAGCTCCGCGGACTCACCGAAGAGCAGCTGGAAGAAGCTCGCCAGCGCGTGGGACCGCTACTCGCGCTGCTCGCGATCCTCGCGCTTGCGGCCGCGGCCAGCCTCGTCGGCGGAAGCCGGTCGGGCACTCTCTGCGGGATCGTCGCCGCCTTTCTCTACGCGGTGCATCCGCTCGCCGTACCGCGCGAAGCTGCGGGCGAGCTCCATGCCCACTCGCTGGTCGTACTCTTCGCAGCAGTCGCGATCGCGGGGCTCGCCGTCGCGCTGCGCGGCGCAGAGAAAATCGACGTGATGGTCGGAGCGCTGGTGGGCGGCGTGTGTGCCGCGCTGGGGCAGCTCTCGGGACCCGAGGCGTGGTCCGTGTCGCTCGCGATCGCGGGTGCGTTCGTGGTGCGCGCCGTGCGAGCACCGCGCGAGCGCAAGCGCGAGGCATGGCGGGTCGTGTTGGCCTACGCGGCGAGTGCCTTCGCAGTGTTTTCGATCCCGCGCGACGACGGAGCGTCGTGGCGCGTGCTTCCCGATGCGAGCTCTGGTGGTCTGCTGGCCGCCGCGCCCGCGACGATGCTCGTCGCGCTTCTCTTCGTTGTCGTGGGCGTCGTACTCGCGTGGCGTGCTCGCAGCGAGCCGCTCACGCTCGTGCTGTTCGCTTCCACGGCGCTCTCGCTGGCCTGCGCGCTCGTCGATCGTCGCTTCTTCGCGCCGCTGTGTGCGTCCTCCGTGTTGCTCGTGGCGCTCGGCGTCGGTGCACGACAACTCTCGGCGGCGCGACTCGCCCTGCTCGGATTCTCCGCGCTCGCACTCTCCGCACTGCCGAGCGTGGTCGCGCCGCGCCGCGACTCGAAGCCCGGCGAGGCCTTGCGAACTGCGCTGCGCTGGCTGCGCGAGCGCTCGTCGTCGCCCGGAGCGTTCAATCATCCTGAAGCGGAGCAGTCGTGGCGTGTCGCCGCGCCCGCGCCTCTCGCCGGCTCGGTCGCCTTGCACGCGCGTCGTGGACTGGTCTCCGCGTCGTTCGATGGCGTCAGCGCGACGGTGTTTGGCCCCGACCTCCTCGCGGCGCGCACGCCGACGGAGCTCGCGGCGGCGCTGGCCCGCCACGATGCTCCCTATCTCGTGTTGAGCCCGCTGGTGCTGTCGGAACTCTCGGAGGAAGACGCGCGTGCGTCGTTCCTCGCGCAGCTCGCGCTCGATCCGACGCTGGCGCTCGATGGCGCGCTCGAAGCGGTCTACGTCTCCACGAGTTGGTGCACGATCGAAGGCGCTTGCGAAACCGAGGGGGAGCGCGTCGGTCCGGCCGTCGCGATCTATCGCAGGCTGGGAGCGGGCGGGTCGGGCGAACCGCGGCCCGCGGAAGCTACCGTGCGCTGAAATCGTCGCGGCGGCGCTAGACTGCTGCGCGCGATGGCGAGACTCTTGGGTTGGCTGGCAGCGTGCTGGATCTTCGCGCTCGTCGCGCTCGGCCAAGCCGAGCCCGCGTGCGCGCCCTGCGGGGACCGTGGCATGGTGGCGTGCAAGCTGTGCGCGTCGAAGCCCTGCGTGAGCCAGCGCGGCTATCTGCACTGCTCGGTCGAGATCAGTTGCGGGGATTGTGGCGGAGCGCGGTGGCGCGACTGCGCGCTGTGCGACAAGGCGCCGGAGAAGGATCTCGGCGCGCTGCGGGCTGAGCTCGCGCGCTGGCGGCACACGCGCGATTCGGTCGACGAGCACATGGCGCGGCGGGACATCCTGCACCTTGACTCGAAGCACTATCGCCTCGCATTCGATCTTGCGCGCAGTCCTTTCAAGGCGGCGTCGAACCCACACGAGGCGGCGCACGCGACGCTCGATCTGCTCGAGCGCTCGTGGGACGAGTTCGTGGCCGACAGTGGCGCGAAGCCCGAGGAACTCACGGGGATTGCGTCGGTCTATCTGTGGAGCGGCGAGAAAGATCAAGAGAAGGCCTCGTCGAAGTGGACGTTGGAGAAGTCCACCTCGGTCGCGAAGCTGATGGGCGCCGAGCCCGTGCTGTCGCTGTGCTTTGGCAAGGGCCGACTGCGCGACGAGCGCGACCTCGAGCGCGAGTTCGCTCACCAGCTCGCGCACCTCTGGCTCTCCAACGTGCACAAGTCCGTGTGGCTCGGCGGCAAGAAGGCGGGGTGGCTCGACGAGGGCTACGCGCATTTCTGCGAGCAGCGCCGCTCGGGTTCGATCGAGGTGTGGTGCGCGCTCTCGGCGAAAGCTCAGGAGGACATTGGGAAGTGGCGCTTCGAGAGCGAGGTGCTCGCGCGCAGCGCCGACGGCGCCGTGGTCGAGCTCGCGTCGCTCTCAGGCCTCGACACGGTCGCGATCGCGCCGGCTCAGCGGCTCTTTGCATGGAGCTACGTCGACTACATCGTTCGCGCGCATCCTGCGCGCCTCGCGCAGCTCGCGCGCGTCCTGCAGTCGGACAAGCCGACGTCCGAAGCGATCCAGACGGCCCTCGGCGTCTCGCTGACGGACTTCCAGCTCGCGTGGAGCACGTGGATGAAGGCGAACTACTCGGCTCGCAAGCGCTGAGCCCCCAAGAGCGCGTCATGAGCCGCAAGCCGCTCCTCTACACCTTCGGGAACCACGTGCACTTCGCTGGTCATCAGTGGATGCGCGGCGAGGAGGTGGTCGCGGCGTCGATCCGCGACATGCTGCGCTCGCGGACGGCCTGAAGCTCCGCGGCAACCTCGACTGCGATGCGGCGGGGCTCGAGCGTCTCGCGTTCGAATGGCCCGAGGTCTTCGCGGAGCTCCGCGAGGCGGTTCAGGCCGGGCGCATCGAACTCGTGTCGACGAGCTACGGGCAGCCTTGCGGCCTTTTTCACGGTGGAGAGAGCAACGTGCGTCAGCGCGTGGCGGGCGCGCACGTCGCACGGCGCTTGCTCGGCGTGTGGCCGCGTGCGCACTGGAGCGCGGAACTCGACTTTTTTCCGCAGCTGCCGCAGATCCTCGCCGGCATCGGCGTCGAGAGTGCGAGTCTCTCGTACCAGTGGTCGCGCAATACGCCGGAGCTTCCCGAGGAGCCGAGCGCGATCGTGCTGTGGGAAGGCCTCGACGGGACGCGGCTCTTGGCGCTTCCGAACAACGAGCTTTCGCTTCAGCAGTGGAACGAGGAGTTCCAGAGTGTCCTGACGCGCCGTCTCGCGCGCGAGGCGCAGCTCGTCGCGGTGCGACAGTGGTTCGAGCTTCAGCCGCTCTCGAGCGGGCTGTGCTCTTCCGAGTCGATGGGGGCCACGCTCGCCAAGTTCTTGTCCGACGAGCGGTACGAGCTGCGAGCCTGCACACTCTCCGAAATGACCGCGCAGCTGCGCGAGGCGGCGAAAGAGCTGCCGGTCGTGCGTTACACGCTCGACGAGGCGTGGCATGGAACGACCGCGGCCAAGAACGGCGACTACGTGACGCGCTACAGCCGCACGGCGGAAGAGCAGGTGCTCGCGGCCGAACGCGTCGCGAGTCTGGCGGGGCTGTTCGGGCCGCCCTATGCAGGTCTGCGCGTGTATCCGCACTGGGAGCTCGACGAGTGCTGGCGCGATCTCCTCACGGCGCAGCATCACGAGGTCCACTCTGGAGAGGGTGAGTGCGGCGCCTATGGCGAGCGCTTGTTCGAGCGTGCGATCGCGACCGGTGGCGAGATCTTCGCGCGCACGCTGGAGCACATCGGGAGGCGCGTCGCCGCGCCGGAAGGCAGCACGATCCTCTTCAATACGCTCGGCTGGACGCGCGACATCGCGCACGACAACGGAGTGGCGAAGGCCGTTCCGCCCTATGGGTACGCCGTCATCGATCCCTACGACGAGCTCGAGGAGCCGCCGCTCGGACGAATCTCGATGCACGAGGATGAGCGCGAGCTCGTGCTGTCGCGCGGCAGCTTCGAGGTTCGCATCGACCGCAAGAGCGGTCTCGTTCATCAGGTCCACTCGAGGGACTGGCCCGAAGGTGTCTTCGCGGCGGGCAAGCCCTTTGGTGCCTTGGAGATGCGGCGCGGCCGCGCCTTGGAGCGCTTCTCCACGGTCAATGTCTCTTCGGCGCCCGATGGGCAGGAGTTCGCGGAGTTCGTGTTCCTGCGCGAGGGGCGCGGCGGCAGTCGCGTGCGCATCACGTACTCGATGTCGATGGTGCACGACTCGCTGTGGGTGCGACTGCAAGGCGAGAACATCGCGCAGCCGGACCCGGGCCTCAACAACGCTCTCGCGCTCACGATCGCGCCGCGC
>JBIKYW010000079.1:0-10005 GCA_044355055.1 Planctomycetota bacterium
GCGCGATGGGACTGCTGCAGGGCCGTGGCCGCGCGCGCTTCAAGGACGTGCGGTTTCTCTCGCGCGACCCGCGCGATCCGGCCGGACGACTCGAGCGCGAGCTGCGCATGGAGAAGCTGCGCTCCTCAGGGGACGAGGCCGTCGGCGGCAGCTATGTGGGCTTGGTGCCGCGCTTCCCGCAGGTGACGCGCTGGGCGCAAGCACCGCGCGCGAGCTGGGACGAAGCGGGCCTCGCGCCGCAGCTCTTGGTGCTCTGGTCGATCGAACAGAACGAGCTCATCCCGCTGCACGACTGGCTGCGCGACCTCGACGCGCGCTACGGCAAGCTCGGCCTGCGCATCGTCTCGATCGCATCCCCCAACGACGACGGCAAGCTCGATGCGTACTTGAAGTCGCATCCGTTCCCCGGCTCGGTCGGCGTCGACCGACGCGAAGGAACAGGCTTGGGCCTCACGCAGAAGCGCTTCTTCATCGAGCGCTTCAACCTGCCGCGTCTGCTCCTGCTCGACATCGACGGCAAGGTCGCTTGGGAAGGTGACCCCGGCTTCAAGATCGGCGACGTGTGGGCCACCGGCGGCGAGAGCTACCTCGACGCGCCGCTCGCCGAGCTCGTGAAGACGCGCAAGCTCGACGTTCTCCGCGAGTGGCTCGACGGCTGGATTTCGAGCGGCGCGGCCGAGCTCGCTGCGGGCGACCTCGCGAAGGCTTGGCCTCGCCTCGTCGTGGCGCGCGAGCTCGACGGCCGGATCGTCCCGCAGGTGGTGGACGTTCAGCGCAAGCTCGCCGTACTCGAGGCGGTGTTCGCCGATCTCCCCAAAGAAGGCGCGCGCCTCGAAAAGGAAGGGCGCGCCGCGGCGCTGCGCGACCTCGTCGCGTGGGCCAAGCTCACCGGAGTCGAGCCCGACAAGGCGCTCGCGACGAAACTCAAGCCCTACCTCGAGGGCTCGCAGGCAGCCCAGTGGGACCGCGTGGCGAAGGTGCTCGAGACCTTCGCGCCGCGCCTCGCCAAGGACCCGAGCCTCGGCGCCGAGCTCGCGACGAAGCTGGAAGCGATCAAGAGTGTGTTCGCAGCCGAGCTCGCCGCCGATGTGCGCGCGGCGAGCAGCGATCCCTCGCAGCTCGCCGCGCTCCTCGCCGCGGCGCCCGGGCGCCCCGCCCGCTGGTTGGCGCGGGAGCGCTTCGGCTGGTGAGCCGTCTCAGAGGCGGAAGTGCCCCACGGCCGCGAGGAGGTCTTCCGACATGCGCGACACCTCGTTCGAGACGTCGAGCGAATGGGACGCGCCCTTGGAGGTCCCCTTCGCCGCGGTCGCGACCTGCTCCATGTTCGCGGTGATCGCCGCACTCGAGCTCGTCGCGCCGGACAAGTTCTGGCTGATGTCGCGCGTCATCGCCGTCTGCTCTTCCACCGCCGCAGCGATGGTCGTCTGTAGGTTGTCGATCTCGCGAATGATCGTGCCGATGCGCGAGATCGCCTCGACCGCTCCGCGCGAGCCCGACTGAATCGCGGCCACCTTGGCGCTGATGTCCGTGGTCGCCTTCGCGGTCTCTTTGGCGAGTTCCTTGACCTCGTTGGCCACTACGGCAAAGCCCCGCCCCGCCTCTCCGGCGCGCGCGGCCTCGATCGTCGCATTCAGCGCGAGCAAGTTCGTCTGCTGCGCGATCGTGTGGATCGTCTTCAGGATCTTGCCGATCTCCTCGCTGGAGCGGTCGAGGTCGGAGACGGTGGCGTTGGTCTCATCCGCCGTCTGCACCGCCGTGCGAGCGACCTTGGCCGCCGCGCTCGCGCTGCGCGCGATCTCGCCGATCGACTGGTTCATGCCATCGGTGCTCTCCGTGACCGTGCGCATCGAGCCGGACACCTTGGAAGCCGCGTCCGCCACGACGTGGACCTGACTGGCCGTTTGTTGCGCTTCGCTGCTCATCTTCTGGCTGACCTCGCCCAGCGCCTCCGACGAGCGCGCGAGCGCCTCGGCCGAGTTGCGGATGCGCTGCATGCTGCCTCGCATGTCGGTGAGCAAGCGCGCGAGCGCCTCGCCCATGCGTCCGATCGCATCGTCGCCGCGCACGTCGATCGACACCGTGAGGTCACCGCGCGAAATCGCGTCGACGCTGAGCAGCATCCGCTCCACCTTGCTCTGGAGTTCCTGCGCGCTGCGCAGCTCGCGCTCTTGCAGCTCGCGGGCACGGCGCTCGGACGCGAGCTTCTCCGTGACGATCTCCCACGAGACCAGCGTTCCGCTGCGACGCCCAGCGTCGTCGTGGATCGCACTCAGCGCCAACTCGAGGGTCTCGCCGCTGAGCTCGGTCTGCACGTGCAGCGGCAGATTGGACTCGTTGCCGATGAAGCCGGCGCTCGCGCGCGCGTCGCGGAAGAACCGCGCCAGCGGCTGGCCAGAGAGGCGCTCCGGCATGTAGTCCCCGCCGAGGCGCGCGAGTGCGCTGCGTGCAGCAGGGTTCATGTGGCTGATCCGCAGCGATTCGTCCGCGTACATCATGCAGGCGGGCGAGTTTTCGACCATGGCAGCGACACGCGCGGCCTCGGCAGCCAGCGTCTGCGCGCGCTGGGCGGCTTCCTCGGCCTCGCGCGCGGTCCGCTCCATCTGTGCAGCGCTGATCTCGATCGTGCGCTTCTGCGCGGAGAGCTCCGTCGCGCTCTCTTCCATGCGCCGCACCGTCGCCGTGACCGCCTGTGCCATGCGTCCGATCTCGTCGTCCGTGTCGACGCCGCTCAGCGCGACGATGTCGCCGGACTCGAGCACCGCTACGGCCGTGTCGAGAGGCTTCACGATCAGCTTGGCAACGTAGAGACCGAGTGCGAGAGCAAGCGCGGCGCACGTGACAAGGCAGCCGAGCGCGATCGCTCCGGCGAGCGAGGCGACTCGCTCACTCGCATCCACCGCGGCGTCGGCATCTTGCTCGATGCGCTCGCCGAGCTCGCCGAGGCTCGTCTCGAGGCGATCGAACACCGCCTGCACCTCGGGCAGACGAGCTTCAGCCTCCTCCGGCTTGCCCTCCGCACACAACTGCACCAGCGTGCTGCACCCGGTGATGTACTCCTCGACATCGGGACGCGCGCGCTCGACCGCAGCGCGGGTCTCCGCCGCGATCTCGAGCTCGTCGAGCGCTCCGATGTAGCCGCGGAAGTTCTCGGAAAACTCGGCCGTCTCTTCGACCGCAGCGGCCATGCCCTTGGCATCGCCGTCGTGCGCGATGAGCAGTGCGCGGTAGACGCACGCGAGCATGCCGTCGTGCATCATGTCGCACAGCGTCATGCTGCGAACCGCGGGGAGCTGCGTGCGCCCGACGTCGACCGTCGAGCGACTCAGGCTCCGTGTGGCCCACAGCCCCGAGGCGCCCACGGACACGATGCCGACGAGGCCGAGGGCGACGAGCAGGTAGATCTTGCGGGCGACGGAGAGGTTGCGAATCCAGGTCATGGCGCGAGGTGTGGCCTTGGAAGGAGCGGGGATTGGGGGCCGCTCCCTGTCGACACAACCGGCGCTATTCCTTTTCAGATTCGCAAAGCTGCGTAGAGAGGTGGGAACTCACCTGCCCGCAGCGGGAAGAACCTTCCGAGTCGGGGCCACGGGGAAGGCGCCGGAGAGGTCGTCCCCCACTCCATCGGCGCGCTTCGAGCGAGCGAAGGCCTCTCTCAGGAGGTCCGCATGGGGCGAGTCCCGCCGCACGTAGACGAGCACCCACCACGGCTCGCCCCAGGCGTCACCGAGGCGATAGCTCGCCGCGAACTCGCAGTGATCGCGCAGCCACAGCATCTCGCGCCAGAAGGTCTCGTCGACGCGCGCGGGATCCCAGTGTTCGAACAGCGCACTGCCGCGCCCACCGCGTGTCCGGCGCACGTGCGCGCTCTGGAAGTTCGGATCGTCCTCGGGGCGAGTCGAGCCCGGCGCAGCGGGCGGCAAGATCGAGAAGGCGAGGTCGGGGCGCTGCGCATCGAGATAGCTCCACAGCTCTTCGACGCTCAGCGCCTCGCGCCCACTCGCGCGGTTGAGGTTGAGTCCGACCCAATCGAGTGCGCGGAAGCGCGAGAACCACGGCACCTGTCCGGCGCCGGAGAGCAGGATCGTCGCGTCTTGGCCGAGCGCCGTCTCACCGAGGTCCAAACCAAGGCGCGCGAGCGCGTTGCTCGGCGTGTGCTCCGGCCACCACGAAGTCGCGATGCTGCGCGGGTGCGCGAGCCAGCGCCCGATCGCCGCGCCCGGCGCGGAGGCGAGCAGGGGAAGCGCGAGCGCCGCACACGCCAGGCTCGCCGTGAATGCCGCGGGCGACTGCGTTCGCAGCCAGCACAGCGCAACGACCAGCGCGCCGACGAACGGCGCAAGGAGCGGATACTCGTAGCGGAAGCCGGCGGCCATCTCGTGGATCGCGCGCGAGTACGCGAAGATCACGAGCGTCGCGGGAACGAGCAGCCAGAAGCCGCGCCGCACCGCCTCCGTCGGCGCGCGCACAGCGGCCGCCACCGTCAAGACCACGAGTCCCAGCGGCAAGAGGCGCTGCAACGCGAACCGCAGCGTCGCATCGGCGCCCGGCAACACGCTGCCGTCGGAGCCGAAGATGCGGTTCGAGACCTTCACGTAGTAGGGATTCGAGACGACGTCGCCGAAGTAACTCCAACGCCAAAGCGCGAGTCCGATGAGCAGGGCGACCAGCGCGAGCACCGCGCCGGCGAGACCTCGAAAACTCGCTCCCCAGCCGTGCTCGCCGCGACGCACGTGCGCGAGCGCAGCGAGATACAGGCCGCCGAGGAGACCACCTTCGGGTCGCGCCAAGGCGAGGAGCGCGAGCGCACTCACTCCCACGAGCAGCTGCGCGCCGCTCAACGCGCGTCCCGCTCGCGCGGCGACCCAAGCCGCCCACGCTGCGACCCACGCGTGCATCGCCGTGAAGAGCAGCGTGTCCATGCCCGAGGCGAGGTGCGTCGCGGTCTCGGGCAAGAGCCCCAACAGCAACGCGACGGCGAGTCCCGCGAGCCCACACGCGCTCGGCGGCGCGCGCGTCAGCGCTGCACCCACGAGCGCGAAGGCCGCCCCGATCGACAGAAGGAGCACGATGCCGAGCGCGCGCGTCGCCGCCAGCGGGTCGAGCCCGAGCCGGATCGCCGCCGCGCTCACCATCACGTGCAGCAAGCTGGATGCACCCGATGTCGGCTCGATGTCGCTCGCGTTGTAGCGCAGCCCGTGCCCCTCGGCGACGTTCCGCGCGTAGACGTAGGTGATGTACGCGTCGTCTGCCGGCTCGTTCTTGTGCTCGGCGACCGTGCACGCGAGCAGCCACGTGACGAAGCACGCGCCGACGACGAGGAGCAAGCTCTCGAGCAGGCTGGATCGCGGACGCCCTTCGTTCATGGCGGGGTGCGGGAGCAACTCCCGCGGACTCATCATGTCGGGTTGCAGGGGCCGCTGGAAGCGTCGCAGGCCCCGCAGGCGGCCCCCGCGGTCCCAACGCCGGGATCCTCCGCGGCGGCCGCCCCTACGGTCACGCTGCCTTGGACGCGGCGTCGATACTATCGTCCCTCGATCGGCCCCATGAGCTCCTCGGAAGCCGCACCGCCTCGGCGCGAGCCGCTCGGCACCGCTCTCGGCCGCGCCGCGGGCCTAGCTGCGTTGTCCGGCGCCGCGATCGGCCTCGTGGAGAGCGCGAAGGTGCTCGCCATGTCCGACGCACGCTACGTGCAGTGGGCCGCGCGCCTCGTCTGCACCGGCACGCTCGGCTATGCCCTCGTCGCGGCGCTCCTCGCGCTGCCCTGCGCACTCGCGGCGCTCGCACTGCACGGCCGTCCGCAGCACCGAGCGATCCCGGCGTCCGCGTGCGCAGCGCTCGGCTCGACAATTGCGGTCGCGTTGTTCGCGCTCGCAGGCTGGATCTCGGCGGAACTCGCGCTCCCCGCGGCACTCGCCGCCACCGCAGCAGCGCTCGCGCTGAAGGAACTCCTCGCGTGGTGGCCTTTCGTGACGCGCGCGAGCACGTGGTGGGCGCTGGTCGGCGTCGGATCCGCTGCGTGCATCGCGCTCATCGCGTCTCGCTTTGCTCAAGGGGCGTATCAAGCCGCAGCCTGGGCGCTCGCTCTCGTGAATCTCGGTCTCGCGATTCCCACGCTGCGCGGCTCGCGTGCACCGCATGCCGCCATGTGCGGCGGGCTCGCTCTGCTCGGGCTCGTCTCGATCTCCGCGCCCGAGCGCCGTGTGCCCGAGGTATCGAGCGCGGGCAAGACCGATGTGCTCGTCGTGAGCATCGACACGCTGCGCGCCGACGCACTCGGCTGCTACGGCAACCCACGCGCACGCACGCCGAACATCGACGCGCTCGCGGCACAGGGCGTGCTGTTCGAAGACGCGTCCGCGCAGGCGAACACCACGGTGCCTTCGCACGTCACGATGTTGACGGGCCTCTACCCCATCGAGCACGGAGCCGTCTCCAACGGCCGCGCCATCTCGAACCGAGCCCGCACGCTCGCGGACCACCTCTCGCGCACGCACCACACCGGCGCCTTCGTATCGGGCTTCACGCTCGTCGACGACGCGTGCGGCTTGGCCCCGCGCTTCGACTGGTACGACGACCAATTGCTCGCGTGGCGCTGGCTGCCGCGAACGGTCGAGCGCTTGCACCTCGTGGGCGCGCTCATCCGCTTCGCCGAGCGCCGCGGCTCGGATGTGCGTCGCGCCGATCGCCCCGCGGCAGAGACCGTCGATGCCGCGCTGGAGTGGTGGTCGACGCGCGGGGACGAACCGCTCTTCACCTTTGTCCATCTCTACGATCCCCACGCTCCCTACGAGCCGCCCCTCGACTACGCGCGCCTGCACGACCCGAAGCTCGAGCGTCCGCTCAACTGGTACGAGATGGATGCAGCACGACGCGAGGCGCTGACCTCCGACCCCGCGCAAGTCGAGCGCATGAAGGCGCTCTACGCAGGCGAAGTGAGCTACGCCGACGCACAACTCGGCCGACTGATCGACAACTTGCGCGAACGGGGTCGACTCGAACGCACGCTGATCGTGCTCGCGAGCGACCACGGCGAGGGCATGGGCAGCCACGGCTACTGGTTCGACCACGGCACGTTCCTCTTCGATGAGGAGCTGCACGTGCCGCTCGTGCTGCGTTTCCCCGACGCGAGCCACCAAGGCCGCCGCGTCCGCGAGCAAGTGCGAATCCTCGATGTGACGCCGACCGTGCTCGACGTGCTCGGAATCGCGCCCACGACGCCGCTCTCCGGCGCGAGCCTTGCGCTCCTCGCGCAGGGCGCGCCCGACGCGCGCCGCCGACCTTCGTTCGCGCTCGCCGACATCGCGGGCAACCTCTCGGGCTTCACGCTGCGCGGCCAACGCCAGTCGCTGCGGACCGGACGCTGCAAGCTCATCTGGACCTCGTCGCACTGGCTGGACGCGGAGCGCGTTCCCGAGCGCGAGGAGTACTTCACCCTCGACACCGACCCGGACGAGCTCGTCAACCTGCGTGCCGACGGCGCAATTCCTGCACAGCCTTTTGACGAGCTGCAGCGTGACCTCGGCGCATGGCGCGCGCAGACCGCACCCGCTGGAAGCGACGCGGAGCTGCGCGACGACGTCGTCGAGCAGCTCCGCAAGCTCGGCTATCTCTGAGCGTGCAGCTCAGATGAACTTCGTCACGCCGGGAATAGCCACCGGCGGCGTCGCGATCGACGTCCAGTCGTACGACGCGGGCGAGAGATCTTCTTGGCTGTTCCAAGCCTGCTCCCACGTGAGCGTCTGCCCCGTGTAGGCCGCCATGCGCGCCATGATCGCCATCATCGTCGACTTGCACATGTAGTCCGAGTTGTCGATCACGTCGCCCTTGCGGATCGCGGCGAAGAGCTCGTTGTGCTCGTTCTGGTACATGTCGTCCTGCTCGCCTTCCTTCTCGCGGTAGCGCCAAGCGCTCTCGCCCTCGATCGAGTGGGACTGCAGGTGCGCGACGCCCTTGGTGCCGAAGACGTGATCGCTGACGTCGCTCGACGCGCCGTTCCACTGGCGGCACGAGCTGAACACCTTCACACCGTCCTCGTACTCGTACACCGTGTTGAAGTGGTCGTAGATGTTGCCCCACTTCTCCTCGGTGCGCTGCGCGCGACCGCCGCTCGACGTCACGCGCACCGGGTACTTGTCGCCGAGCGCCCACGCAACCTTGTCGAGCGAGTGGATGTGCTGCTCGACGATGTGATCGCCCGAGAGCCACGTGAAGTAGAGCCAGTTGCGCATCTGGTACTCCATCTCCGTCCACTCGGGCTGACGGCCGCGGTGCCACAGGCCGCCGGTGTTGTACGTCGTCTGCGCGCAGAGGATCTTGCCGATCGCACCGTCGTGAACGCGCCGGATCGTCTCGCGCTTCTTCTTTTCGTAGCGGTAGCACAGACCCGACACGACGTTGAGTTTCTTCTGCCGCGCGACCTCGCAGGCCGCCATCACGCGCCGCACACCGGGCGAGTCCGTGGCGATCGGCTTCTCGACGAACATGTGCTTGCCCGATTGCGCCGCGTATTCGACCTGCATCGGCCGGAAGTGCGGCGAAGTGGCGAAGAGCACGACATCGACGGCATCGATCACGCGCTTGTAGTTCTCGAAACCCGTGAACTTGTGGTCGTCGTCGACCTTGACGCGCGCGCCGAACTCTTGGGAGGCCTTGAGCGACTTCAGCGCCGTCTCGACGTGGTCCGAGAACGCATCGCCCATCGCGACGAGCTCGACCTGCGGATCCGCCGAGAGCGCCTGCGCGGCCGCGCCCGTGCCGCGTCCGCCACAGCCGACGAGTCCGACCTTGAGCACGTCGGTGCCGTTGGGATGGAAACCGAGCGTGCCCGCCGGAAGCGCACTCGCGAGTGCGGAGCTCGCGATCACGACGCCGCCGGTGCGCAGGACATCGCGGCGACTGGGACTGGAGGCGTTCTTGAAGGGCTCGCTCGTCATCGGTCGGACTCCTTAGGGTGCGCCAGAAGGCGCGGGGGCTGCGGGGAAGGAGAGGATACGCGCGTCGAAGCCCGCTGTGGCGCGCGATTCGATCTCGTCGGCCAACTCGCGCGCGACCCGAGCATCGACCGCGGCGCGGTACGCCAGCTCGAGGCCCTCGCGCGGTCCGAGCACGCACAGCGCCGTGGCGAGCGCGTCCGCAGAGGCGCCGTCGCTCGCGATCACGGAAGCGCTCGTGCGCGTGGTGAGCGCGCGACCCGTGCGGGGATCGACGATGTGCGAGTGGCGCGCGCCGTCGAGCTCGAGCGCCTGATACGCGTCGCCGGACGTGGCCACAGCCTCGTTCACGAGCTGGAGCGTCAGCTCGGCGCTTTCATCGCTGAAAGGGCGCACGGTCACAGCCCAACCCGCGCGCCCCGGTGGGGCGCGGCGCACCGCGACGTCTCCACCGCCGTCGACGAGTGCACGGTCCACGCCGTGGCGCGCCAGCTCGTCGAGCGCCGCGTCGAGCGCATAGCCCTTCGCGATTCCGCCGAAGTCGAGCTTCATGCCCGATCGGGCGAGCCGGGCCGCGCGCGTCGCCGCATCGAGCTCCAGCTCGCGCCAGCCGACGCGCCCGAGCGCCTCGCTCAGCCTCGCATCGTCCGGCACCTCACCCTGCCGCCGCGCACGCCGCCACAGCGCGACCACCGGTCCGACCGTTGGGTCGAACGCCCCGTCCGACAGCTCCGCGAAGCTCTGCGAGAGCGCGAGCACGCGCCACGTGTCGGTGGACACCGCCGTGAACTCCCCGCTCCCGCTCGCGCCCGAGACGCGCGCCGCTTCGCTGTCGTCGCGATAGTCGCTGAGCAGTCGGTCGAGCTCCTTCACGCGCTCGAACGCGGCTCGCGCCGCGCGCTCGGCCTGCGTCGCATCGCTTGCGTACAGCACGATCCGAAAGCGCGTGCCCATCGCCGCATCCTCGAACTCGTGACGCTGCGGCGTCGCACAGGCCGCGAGCGTCGCTCCGAAGGCGACGGCGAGGAGTCGTCGAAGTCGCACGATTTCCATACAGGGTCGACCGTGACGCCAC
>JBIKYW010000505.1:0-3014 GCA_044355055.1 Planctomycetota bacterium
AGCTACAGTTCGGTGTTCGAGGGTCAGCCGGAGTGGCGCGCGCTCGAAGTGCCCAAGGGCGCGACGTACACGTGGGACGGCGCTTCGACCTACATCAAGCGCGCACCGTACTTCGATGGCATGGGCAAGAAGCCCGCGCCGTTCGTCGACATCTCGGGTGCTCGCGTGCTCGCACTGCTCGGCGACAGCATCACCACCGACCATATCTCGCCGGCGGGCAACATCAAGGCGTCGAGCCCCGCTGGAAAGTGGCTGCAAGAGCGCGGCGTGAAGCCCGCGGACTTCAACCAGTACGGCGCGCGGCGCGGCCACGACGACGTCATGGTGCGCGGCACGTTCGCGAACGTGCGCTTGAAGAACAAGCTGCTCGCCAACGTCGAAGGCGGCGAGACGATGCTCTTCCCCGAGGGGCAGCAGATGTCGATCTACGACGCGTCGGCGCAGTACCGCGCGCGCAAGGTCCCGACGATCGTGCTCGCGGGCAAGGAGTACGGCTCGGGCTCGTCGCGCGACTGGGCGGCGAAGGGGCCGGCGCTGCAGGGCATCCGCGCGGTGATCGCGGAGAGCTACGAGCGCATCCACCGCTCGAACTTGGTCGGCATGGGCATCGTGCCGCTGCAGTTCCGCGCGGGCGAGACGGCGGAGTCGCTCGGCCTCACGGGTCGCGAGACGTTCGACATCCTCGGGATCGCGGCGGGGCTCGCCAACGGCTTCACCGGCGGCCGCGAGGTCGAGGTGCGTGCGAGCCGCGAGGATGGCAAGGTGATCGCGTTCAAGGCGACCGCCCGCATCGACACGCCGCAGGAGCGCCAGTACGTGCTCCACGGCGGCATCCTGCAGTACGTGCTGCGCAAGCTCGCTGGCCTGGCCTGAGAAGTTCTTGCGCGGTCGAGCGGGACCGGACGGGGCGCGCGGTGGCCGAGGCTGCCGCGCACCCCGCGCATGTGCGCGTCGAGTGCGGTAGGTTTTGGGCGGAGGAACTCGCCATGGAGCTCGCTCGACCGGAACTGGTGCTCGTCCATCCCGGACAGCTTGGACGCACGGTGGCGCTGCGCATTGCGGAGCGACTGCAGGCCGCGGTGAAGCAGCGCGGGGTCGCGACCCTGGCTCTCTCGGGCGGTCCCCAGACTCCGTGGGTGTACCGCGACCTGCGCGAGCTCGCGCTGCCGTGGGAACGAATCGAATTTTGGTTCACCGACGAGCGCTGCGTGCCGGAGCGGCACCCCGCGTCGAACTGGTATGCGGCCGCGGACTTGCTCTTCAGCGACATCCGCATCCGCACGGAGGGCGCCTTCCGCATCGAGGCGGAGCGACCTGACCACGAAGAGGTCGCACGCGAGTACGAGGAGCGGCTCCCCGAGCGATTCGACGTCGCGCTCTTGGAGCTTGGACTCGACGGACACCTCGCGGGGCTGTTCCCCAAATCGCCGGTGCTGCGCGAGCGCGAGCGGCGGGTCGTTGCGGTCGAGACCGCTGCGAAGCCTCACCATCGCATCACGGTGACTCCGCCCGTGCTCGAGAGCGCGGGCGAGCTCTTGGTCTTGGCTACAGGCCGCGACCGAGCCGCAGCCGTACGCGCGGCGCTCTCGGGCGAGCATCGGGACGGACTGCCCGCTCAATGCGCGCTGCGTGGCACGTGGTTCGTCGACGCAGGCTCGCGCGCGGCGTGACTGGGAAAATGCGCGCAGCGTCGACTGGCGCGGCGGAGTGCGCGACGGCAAGCTCGAGTCCCATGAGGTCCGCGACGCGCGCGAGCGGCTGGAAAACCCTGAGCTTGGGGGGCGCGTTCGTGGCGCTCTTCTGGCCGCTCAACTGGATCTACGAGAGCACGCACGTGCTCTTTTTCCCGCTGTGGCTCGGCTACGTGCTCGCGCTCGACGGGATCGTCCAACTGCGGACGGGCACTTCGCTGCTCACGCGTGCGCCCCGCACGTTCGCGCTGCTGTTCCCGCTGTCGGTGCCGAGTTGGTGGCTGTTCGAGGCCTTCAACGAGCGACTGCGCAACTGGGAATACCTCGGCGCTGAGCGCTTCAGCGACTTGGAGTATTTCTTGTACGCGTCGCTTTCGTTCTCGACGGTCGTGCCCGCCGTTTTCGAGAGCGCGGAGCTCGTGCGCAGCTTCCGCTTCATCGAGCGCTTCGCGCAGGGTCCCAAGTTTCCTCGCGCAGGAGACAGCACGAGCTATCGCTGGGGCCTGGCACTGCTCGGCGTCACGCTCACGGCGGCGACGCTGCTCTGGCCGCGGCAGTGCTTTCCTTTCGTGTGGATGGGGCCCGTGTTCCTGCTGGAGCCCCTTTGCCTCGCGCTCGGGCGCCGCGCCTTCACGGACGAGCTCGTACGCGGCGACTGGCGCACTTGGATGGCGCTGTGGCTCGGCGGGCTTCTGTGCGGGTTCTTCTGGGAGATGTGGAACCTCCACAGCTACCCCAAGTGGATCTACCACGTGCCCTACGTCGGGTTCTGGAAGGTGTTCGAGATGCCGATTTTGGGCTACTTGGGCTACCTGCCCTTTGCGATGGAGCTCTATCTGATGGCGCAGCTCGTCCTGCCGCGGAAGGCGGGCATTCCGCTCGGCGAGAGGAGCGAAGTAAGCTCCTGACATGTGGTTCTTCGCGCTCCAAGACGCGCTGACGCGCACGTGGGCGACGTGCGATGCGCGCGCCGATCGGCTCGTGGCCCACGACGTCGACGGCGACGGCCGCGCGGATGCCTGCGTCCGCATCGCGGGAGCGTGGCTCGTGGCGCGGACGATCGAGGGCTGGAAGGCGAGCCACTGGAAGGGCGCCGAGGCCTTCGGGGCCGCGCTCGCGGCGGAGCTGGAACGACGCGCAGCGGACGAGAAGGGCGACGCACCGACGCTGGAACCGCCGCCTTTTCAGCTCGATGCGCCGTATGCGTTCTCCGCGCAAGGCGACTTCGATGGCGATGGCCAGTCCGATGTGCTGCGCGGCTTTCGCTGCACCAAGCCGGGCGCATTCCTCGAGCTGCGTCTCGAACCCAGCGACGTGCGCCTG
>JBIKYW010000506.1:0-3012 GCA_044355055.1 Planctomycetota bacterium
GATCGTGAACGTGCCTTGAGTCGAGGCGTAGACGGTCGCCTCTTCCCCGCCGCGATAGTCGACGACGATTCCGTGCGACTCCAAGGACGCATGGTGCTGGACGGGGATCTTCCACGTCCCCTTCACGCGGACCGGGGAGCCGGCGAGAGCCTCGTCGACTTCCTTCGTGTCCGTGTTCTTCGAGAGCGCGATGACGTTGCCGCGGCTATTCACCTTCGGAGCGTTTTCCGCAGCGGCACGCGCTTCCGTCACAGCAAACCCGAGCTCCTCGTAGTTCGCGACGATCGCGCGCACGCCGTCCTCGGCGAGCTCGGGCGTCGTCGCCGCCACCGCAGCGATCGGCCGTCCGAGCCAGCGCACTTCCCCATCGACGAGCGAGACCGCAGCGACAACACCCGGAATCTTGCGCGCAGGCTCGAGATCGAGCGTGACCTTCGCGGCCGGAACACGCGAGCGCAGCACGCGCGCGTACACCATGCCGGGCAGGCGCACGTCGTGGGTGAACACCGCGCGGCCCGTGACCTTTTCGGGTCCATCGACGCGCGGAACCTCGCGCGACACAAGACGCATCGACTCGCGCGGAGCCCACTGCGGACCTCCCGCGTCGTCGGCGACCTCTTCCCAGACTTCCGTGTCGATACCGTTGACCGCCTTGGTCACGCGCACCCACTTCTTGCCCGGCGCAGCCGCGCGCGGCGGCTTCTCGTCTTGCAGTCGCAGCGGATCGAGCGCCATCACTTGCCTCCCTTCGCGCGCATCGCACGGCCCGCGGCGAGCGCGGCCTCGAACACCTGCGGATACGTGCCACAGCGGCACAGGTTGCCCGAACACGAGCGCTGGATCTCTTCGAGCGAAGCCGCCGGATTGCGTTCCAAGCACGCGCTGATCGACATCACGAAGCCCGGCGTGCAGAAGCCGCACATCGAGCCGTCGTGCGCGCAGAACGCGCTCTGCAGCTCCGTGAGCTCGCCCTGAGTTGCGAGCCCTTCGATGGTCGTGACCTTGCGGCCAACCGCGTCGACGGCGAGCGTCATGCACGAGTACACGGGCTTGCCGTCGAGGTGCACCGTGCACGCGCCGCACGAACCGCGCTCGCAGACACTCTTCGTGCCCGTGAGCGGCGGCGAGCAGTGGTTGCGCAGAGTGTTGAGCAGCGTGGTGCGCGGCTCGACCGTGACCTTCTGCCGCGCTCCGTTGACCTCGAGCTCGAGCTCGACGCTGCCGTCGATGCGCACCGGCTCCAGATTCGACGCGCGCGCCGCCGCGTGTGCGGCCTCGCCGACGAGGCTGCCTGCGGCGACCACGCCGGCGCCTCGGAAGAACGCACGACGCGACAGAGAGGTCCCGCGCGACGTGTCGTCGTGCGGACGTTGCGGATCCGACATGGGGCCCTCGGGGCTGCGGCCAGTCGCGCGCGGCGGACGACATGTCCGACGAGCGCTCGGGGATTCTACGGAGGGGCCTGCGAGGGGCAAGCCAGCGACCGCAGGCTCAGAGGGAGGCCGCGCGCTCGAATCCGGCGGCGATCGCCCGCCAGTCCACTTTCTCACCGGGTCGCAGCCGCGGAACCGGCCGCCGCTCGACCGCACGCAGCGCCTCGACGTACTTGTACGCCGCGCCTGTGTTGAAGATCACGATCTCCTCGTGGCGCGCGATCTTGCCCGCCGCGACGAGCCTCACGAGCGCCTCGAAGCACACCGCCGTCTCGGGGCAGATCGCGACGCCCTCCGCCTCGCCGACGCGCCGCATCCAGCGCGTGATCTCGGCCTCGGGCAGCGCGAGTGCCTCGCCGCCGCTCGCGCGGATCGCATCGAGCATGAGGAAGTCGCCGATCGCGGACGGCACCCGCAGCCCGCTCGCGAGCGTCTGCGCGTCCTTCCACGGCTCCGCCGTGCGCTCTCCGCGCTCGAAGGCGCGCGCGATCGGCGCGCAGCCGTCGGACTGGCACGAATACAGCCGCGGCGGGCGTCGCTCTTCGAGCCAGCCGAGCCCCGTGAGCTCCTCGAAGGCCTTCCAGATCCCGATCAGGCCCGTGCCTCCGCCGGTGGGATAGAGCACGACCTCCGGGAAGCGCCAGCCAAAGTGCAGCGCGAGCTCGAGCCCCATCGTCTTCTTGCCCTCGAGCCGGTAGGGCTCGCGCAACGTCGACATGTCGAACCAGCTGAACACCTTCTGGCCGTCGCGCAGGAGCGCGCCACAGTCGCTGATCAGGCCCTCGACCTCGACCACGCGCGCGCCGGCGAGCTCGCACTCGAGCTTGTTGATCTCCGGCGTGTCCGCGGGGAGGAACACCCACGCCTCGATGCCCGCGCGCGCCGCATAGGCCGCGAGCGCGCCGCCCGCATTGCCCGCAGTCGGAACCGCCAAGCGCGAGATGCCGAGCTCCTTCGCCTTGCTGACCGCGACCGACATGCCGCGCGACTTGAACGAGCCCGTCGGGAGTCGCGACTCGTCCTTCAGGAACAGGTTCTCGAGACCGAGCTCGGCGCCGAGTCGCGCGAGCTGCAGGGTCGGCGTCGCGAGCTCGCCGAGCGAGACGATGTTGCGGTCGTCCTGCACGGGCAACAGATCGCGGAATCCCCACAGGGCGCCGGCGCCGTAGAGCAGCGCGTCGCGCTCGACCTCCTTCGCCAAGCGCGCGAGGTCGTAGCGCGCGACCAAGGGCCGCCCCTCGTGCAGCGACTGCGGCACGCGGAAGTCGTGGTGGGACCCGTCCCACGGCGACTCCAAGTGGGTCAGGTACGCGCCCATCCGACGATCCGCGGGAGGAAGAAGTGCGTAGCGAACATCGAGGTGTGCATGGAAGCGCTCGCGGCGGTCCGGTTCCACCCCCCCCGTGCGAGCGTTGGGCACACCCGCGCGTTTTTCCGCAGGTTTCGAGCACTTTCCCGCGAACCCCTGCGCGGAGAAAAAGAGCGCGTCACGCATCCTCGCGTACGCCGTGATGCGCAGCAGGATGGAAACGCGGCGGGCTCGGAACGAAGGAAGCGCAAGTCGCACCTCCCACCTCTG
>JBIKYW010000507.1:0-3006 GCA_044355055.1 Planctomycetota bacterium
CGCAGCAGGGCAAGCTCGAGGAGGCCGCCGCGAGTTTTCTCGAGGCCGTGGCGCTCGAACCACGCTCACTCGAAGCCAACGTGAACGCCGCGTACGCGCTGCACCAGCTCGGACGCGTCGTCGAGGCCGTTCCTTTGTACGAAGCTGCGCTGCGCCTCGATTCGCGCAACGTGACGGCGCTCTTCAATCTAGCGCTCGCGCGCTGCGCGCTCGGACGCTGCGAGGTGGCGGCGCAAGAGCTCGCCGTGCTCGAGGTCCTCGATCCGCGCGCGGCGAGCGAGCTGCGACGACAAATGAAGGAGTATTTCGGCAAATGAGCGCAGGTCCGCTCGTGTTGATCGCGGACGACGAGGATGCAGTCTTGTCGATCGCGGAGGCGATCTTGACGCGCTCCGGCTACTCGGTCGTCGTTGCGCGCGATGGAGTCGAGGCACTTTCACAGCATCAGCAGCACGCCGGACTCGTGCGCGCGGTGCTGCTCGATTGGACGCTGCCGCTGCTCGACGGCGAGGGCGTGCTGCGCGAGCTGCGACGGCGCGATCCGAACCTGCCGGTCATCGTCTCGACGGGGTACGGTCGGCCGAGCGCGGGTCTCGCGGACATCCCCGGACCCGAGCCGCTGAGCCTGCCCAAGCCCTACCGTCTCGCCGAGCTGGTCGGAATCGTCGGGAAGGCCCTGGGACGGGCCTAGGCTCTCGCCCACGGGAACGGGGGCTGGACCGGGCTCCACCTTGCGCGCGACTTGGGCGAAACAAAGCCCATGACGCGCATCAGTCTGTGCATGATCGTGCGCGACGAGGTCGCGAACCTCGAGCGCTGTCTGCGGTCGGTCGACGGGGTCGTCGACGAAGTGTGCGTGCTCGATACGGGCTCGGCGGACGGTACGCCGGAGCTCGCGGCTCGCCTCGGCGCCCGCGTCGAGCGCGGGCGCTGGACGGAGGACTTCTCCGCGGCCCGCAATGCTTCGATCGCGCTCGCCGACGGGGACTGGGTGCTGGTCCTCGACGCGGACGAGGAACTCGACCGCAGCGAGTGCTCGGCGGAGGAACTCCGTGCGAAGTTGGTCGCGTTCGCTCGAGGCGGGAACGACCGCGTCGGCCGACTGCGACTGCGCAACCTGCTCGACGGAGGCGATAGCTCCGATTCCGAGCTCGTGCGGTTCTTCGCGCGCGACCCCTCCGGTCGATTCGAGGGGCGTATCCACGAGCAGTGGACGCTGCACGGCTGTCTTCCTCCTCGGGCCGACACCGGCGTGGGAATCCTCCACCACGGCTATCGGCGCGAGGCTCTGGAGCGCGGCGGGAAGTTCGCTCGGAACGTCGCCTTGCTCGCGCGCGAACTCGAGGAACATCCCGAAGACGGCTACGCGTGGTATCAGCTCGGGCGAACGCTCGCCGCGGCGGAGCAGCACGAAGAGGCTCTTCGGGCACTCGAAGCCGCGGTCGAACGCTGCGCGGACGGCGCCGAGTGGGGTATCCACGCCGTCGAGCTCGGCGCGACGGCCCTTCGCGCGCTCGGACACTCGGCGCAGGGACTGTCTCTGATCGAGTCCGCTTTGCCGATGGCAACGAACCGAACGGACACGCGCTTCCTCGCAGCCCTGCTCGCCCTCGACTGCGGGGACGTCGCCAAGGCGGAGGCCGGCTTTCGTGCATGCCTCGCCCGCGGACCCTCCCAATCCGGTGCGGAGCGTTCCGCTGCGGCGGGGAGCTGGGCGGCGGCCCACAATCTGGGCGTGATCTGCGAACACACAGGCCGCCCCGAGGAAGCGGCGCGCCACTATCGGGCGGCGCTGGCGGCGCGCCCGGACCATCGCGCGAGTGCCGACGGCCTCGCCCGCCTGCGGCCCCCCCTACCCCCCGGACCAGCGATCCGCTAGCCTCTCGGGCCACCACCAAGGCCCATGAACTTTTTCTGCCGCCTCTTCGGTCACACCTGGGTTCCGGTCACCGACAACCCCAAGATCGCTTGGAACACCAAGGACGACGGTCTGGTGCTCCACGCCACACCCGCTGGGGCGACGCGCTTCTTCGATGAGTGCGCCCGCTGTCGCGATCGCCGGGAAGTCATCCCCTCGCGGCGGTTCCCCGCCGGCACGCCCGCCGAGTCGGGCTCCCCGAAGTAGCCTCGCGATTCGCGCGCAAGTTTCTGCGCGCGTGCTCCAAGTTCGAGCGTTCCGCACGCGCCCCTCGTTTCCTGCGAGTGGCGATTGTCTTCGAATGTCGCGCTCGCACCCCACTCCTCCGGAGTTCGCTGCTGCATTGGAGCAGCTGCTCGCACTCGGAGACTCCGTAGCCGTCGAGGCGGAGCTCGCTCGAATCGAGGCGGAGAACCCCGAGCTCGCGCGTGGATTGCGCGCTCGCTTGCAGATTCTGGAGAGCGTGCGCACGCTGCCCCCCGGTGGCTCCGAGCGCGTGGGGCAGCTCCTCGCCGAGATTCTGGAACCCTCGGACTCCGAGGAGCGACGGGCGGAACTCTTGGGCGAAGTCGCGCAGGACTCGCTCGGGCTGTCGCCGCGCTTCATCGAGCTGGGCGAGCTCGCCCGCGGCGGGATGAGCGAGATCGTGCGGGTTTGGGACTCCGCTCTGAAGCGCGACCTCGCGCTCAAGCGTCTCGCGCCGATGGGCGACAGCGAGCGCGAAGCCACGGCGACGCAGGTGCGCCGCTTCATCGACGAGGCACGCATCACGGGATCGCTGGAGCACCCCTCGATCGTTCCGGTGCACCACTTCGGTCTGGACGCGGGCGGGCGGCTGTATTTCACGATGCAGCGGGTGCCGGGCCCGACCTTCGCCGAGGTGATCGACCTCGTACGCCGCGGAGCGGACGGTTGGACGATGCCCCGCGCGGTGCGCGCGCTGCTCGCCGTATGCGAGGCGGTGGCCTTCGCCCACGACCAGCGGGTGATTCACCGCGACATCAAGCCCTCGAACATCAAAGTGGGCCGCTTCGGGGAGGTCTACCTGCTCGACTGGGGCGTTGCGCGGCGGCTGGAGGATCCGGAAG
>JBIKYW010000149.1:0-7306 GCA_044355055.1 Planctomycetota bacterium
AAGCGGGGATCGGAAAGGGGGCTGGCACCGCCGGAGAAGTCATTTGTGACCTCATGGTCGTCGATCGTCGCGAGCACGGCCGTCGAAGCGCGCAGATCGCCCATGCCGTTGAGACTGTTGAAGCTGCTGAGCACTTCTCCGTGCTTGATGCGGAACTCGGCTAGCGTCTGGGCTTGTGAGACCGTCGGCAGAGCCGGTGAGGCGACGTCGGCGTAGATGGTGTCGCCGAGCAGCACAAACAAATCGAGATCGCGCGAAGGGACGTTCGAGATCGAATGGAACGGCATGACGTCGCCGCGCGAGTCACCGGAGACGCCAAAGCGCAGACCGAAGCGCTGGGTGGGACGGTGGGGCGTGCGGAAGGTGCCCACGTCGACGGAACCGCAGGCGTCGCGGACCTCGAAGTGATACTCCGTGCCGGGGACGAGCCCCGTGGCCCAAGCCTTCACCGGTTGCGCGCTGGAGGCGGCGTTCACGGTGCGGGTGCGAACGCCCACTTGGAATGTCGGATCCATCGAGAAGCGGAAGCGAACCGGGCCGGGACAAGTTGTACGCGTCCAAAGCCACGCACTCGAAGGCAGGACGTCGCCACTCGCGACACGATTGGGAAGAGTTGCGGCGGTCTGCGCGGGTGCCGCTCCACACAAGATTGCCAGCGCCACGATCGCTCCAAGAGTCGTCATCATCTCAGTTCTCCTCGAAAAAATAGGAAAAATAGAGGGTGCTCCGACCTTCAACCGTGCGCAGGAGACCGTGCGAGCACGAAGCGTGCGTTCAAGCTGCGAGAATGGAGCGTGAATCGCGCGTGTCGCGGATCAGTCGCGACCTTGTCCAACTCGCGGGCCGAATTTCGCGCTGCAAGGAACGCGCATCAAAGAAGGTGGCGGACGCCCCCCACTCAGGATTGAGGGGTGTCCGCCGTTGCGGAACTGGCTCTCCCTGCTCTTCTTCAGGGGGCCATGGTCCACTGCGCGCCGTTGGAGAGATTGGTGGAGCCCGGTGCGGAGGGATCGCGGAACCAAACCTGAGCGTGGAACACCTGCCCCGCGGTCAGCGGATTGCCGAGCGCGTTCGGGCGAGTCGCCATGAAGTCGAGCCAATCGATCGAGTAGCTGCCGTCGCAGGCTCCAATGGTTCCGCCCGTGCCGGTCGCGGTCATGCGCCGCGTGGGTGACTTCACGCACAGGTAGCTGCTCGAACCGACCGCCCACACCGACGACTTGGGGCCGCTGTTGCCGTAGAACGCGAGTGCGGTGCGATCGCCGTCGAGTGCCGTGCATGCGAGCGTGAAGCCCGATGCCGCGGACGCACTCGGGCTGCCGCTGGCGAGGAGGTTCGGCGTGCAGCCGGCGACCGACGTGCCCGCGGTGCAGTAGCTCAAGACGAGTCCCGTCTGACAGACATCGGGCACGCCATTGCCATCGGTGTCCAAGGCGCCGGCGAGCAGCGCGCACGCGTCCCCGACGCCGTCTGCGTCGCAGTCCGACTGGCTGGCGTTCGCGGCGCTCAGGCAGTTGTCGCACGCGTCGCCGAAGCCATCCGCGTCGCCGTCCACCTGCAGCGGGTTCGCATTTGCCGGGCAGTTGTCACACGCGTTGGCAAGACCGTCGAGGTCGCTGTCGAACACGACGTTCGGGGTACCGGGGTTCAAGGTGACGCCCGACGTGATTCCGTGCGCCGCGAAGCCGAACACCTCGTTGGCGCCGAAGTCGAACGTGTAGGGCCCCGGGCTCGTGCCGAGGACATCACCTGCCGCCCAGCGGCAGGCGGAACCGTCGGCGTTGTAGGTCCGGTACGCGGTGTCGGCATTGAAATTGGCGAAGGGGCCGAGGTTCGTGCCACCGACGTCATCCGCGTAGCCCACGTTGGACGCACCATCGTTTTCTACGAGCGCAACGGCGTCGACGACGGTGAAGGTGGCGAGCGCACCTGCGTTCAGGACACCGTCGTTGTCACTGTCGAGATCCGTGCCCACCGCGGGCGGGGTCCCGAAGCCCAGCAAGAACGACGTCGAGCCGTTCTCCATGTCGGGATTGAAGTCGAACACCACTACCTGTGATTGCTGCGCCGGAGCCGGCTGGAGGACCGTCGCGCTATCGCGAATCAGCAAGACGCCGTTGGCGCCGAGAGCGTAGGAGCCAAGGTTGTAGGCCGCATCCAAGGTACCGGCTCCGGTTCCATCTCCTTCGACGAGCAAGAGGAAGTAGCCCGCGAGCGACGTCCCGGGGACGCCGGCGAGCTCGACAAACTCCTGACCGTTGTCCGTGCTCGGGAGGTCGACACCGAGCTCGGACAGGGTGACCTGGGCTTGGGCAAGGCTCGCGAGGGCGAGCGGGGCGAACGCTGCGAAAAGTTGCTGTCTCATGGAGTGTTCTCGTGTCTTTTTCCCGCTCGTCCTCGCAGCGGTCTGCTGTCGGGAGAGTCGGGCGACACGAGGAGACGCCCGCGCCGCAAAGCCCGGAAGAACTCTCCAACAAGGGCGTGAAGAACCGCCCCCGAGAGACACGCGGCCGACGCGTCCGCGAGGGACGCGTCGGCCGCATGGAGGAGAGCGCGCGGGACTACTTCGCCGCGGCGTCGATGATGGCGTTCAGCGTGGTGCTCGGTCGCAGCGCGCTGGCGGCTTTCTTCGAGTCGGGGCGATAGTAGCCGCCGAGGTCGACCGGCTTGCCTTGGCAGGCGATGAGCTCCGCAACGATCTTGGGCTCGCCTTCGGTCATGGCCTTGGCGATCGGCGCGAAACGCGCGGCGAGCGCGGCATCGTCCGACTGCGCGGCGATGGACTGCGCCCAGTAGAGCGCGAGGTAGTAGTGACTGCCGCGGTTGTCGATGCCGCCGACCTTGCGCGCGGGGCCCTTGTCGTTCATCAGGTACGTGGCGCTCGCCTGATCGAGCGTCTTCGCGAGCACGCGCGCCTTCGCGTCGCCCGTGGTGTCGGCCATGTGCTCGAACGACGCCGCGAGGGCGAGGAACTCTCCGAGCGAGTCCCAGCGCAGGTAGTTCTCTTCTTGGAACTGCTGCACGTGCTTGGGTGCCGAGCCGCCCGCGCCGGTCTCGAACAAGCCACCGCCGTTCATGAGCGGCACGATCGAGAGCATCTTGGCGCTCGTGCCGACCTCGAGGATCGGGAACAGGTCGGTCAGATAGTCGCGCAGCACGTTGCCGGTGACCGAGATCGTGTCTTGCCCCTTGCGGATGCGCGCGAGTGAGAGCTTGGTGGCTTCGACCGGCGAGAGCATGTGGAACTCGAGACCCTTGGTGTCGTGCTTCGCCAAGAGCTCGGCGACGAGCGCGAGCAGCTGCGCATCGTGCGCGCGCGACTTGTCGAGCCAGAACACGGCGGGCGTGTTCGACAGGCGTGCGCGCGTCACCGCGAGCTTCACCCAGTCGGCCACCGCCTCGAACTTCACGGTGCACATGCGCCAGATGTCTCCGGCTTCGACCGCGTGCTCGAGCAGCGTCTTGCCCTCCGCATCGAGCACGCGCACGGTGCCCGCGCGCGCGATCTCGAAGGTGCGCTCGTGCGAGCCGTACTCCTCGGCCTTCTTCGCCATCAGTCCGACGTTGGGCACCGAGCCCATCGTGCGCGGATCGAGCGCTCCATTCGCCTTGCAGTCGTCGATCACGGCCTGATACACGCCCGCGTAGCAACGGTCGGGGATCACGGCCTTCGTGTCGGCGAGCTTGCCCTCGGCGTTCCACATGCGGCCCGAGTCGCGGATCATCGCGGGCATCGACGCGTCGATGATCACGTCGCTCGGCACGTGGAGGTTCGTGATGCCCTTGTCCGAATTGACCATCGCGAGCGCCGGACCGCGCTTGCTCGCCGCCGCAAAGTCTGCCTCGATCGACGCGCGCTCGCCCTCGGGGAGCGCAGCGACCTTTGCGAGCACGTCGCCGAGTCCGTTGCGCGGATCTGCACCGATGCGCGAGAACGTCGCGCCGTGCTTCGCAAACACATCGGCAAAATAAGCCTGCACGGCGTACCCGAAGAGAATCGGGTCCGAGACCTTCATCATCGTCGCCTTCAAGTGCACCGAGAACAGCACGCCTTGGCGCGCCGCGTCGGCGACTTGCTCCGCGAAGAACGCGCACAGGGACTTCTTGCTCATGAAGGTCGCGTCGACGACCTCGCGCGCATCGAGCGCGAACGGCCCCGCGAGCTTCGTGCGCGAGCCGTCCGTGCCGAACAGCTCGATCGAAGCCTGCGTCGCCGCGGGGAGCGTCAGCGACTTCTCGTTGCCGAAGAAGTCGCCGCTCGCCATGTGCGCGACGTGCGAGCGGCTGTCCTTCGACCACGCGCCCATCTTGTGCGGGTTCGCGCGCGCGTACGCCTTGACCGCGGCCGGAGCGCGACGGTCGGAGTTGCCTTCTCGCAGCACGGGATTCACCGCACTGCCCTTGACCTTGTCGTAGCGCTTCTTCGCGTCCTTCTCGGCGTCGCTCTTCGGATCGTCGGGGTAGTTCGGCAGCGCGAAGCCCTGCGCTTGCAGCTCGGCGATCGCACCCTTGAGCTGGGGAACCGAGGCGCTGATGTTGGGGAGCTTGATGATGTTGGCCTCGGGACGCTCCGCGAGTCGACCGAGCTCGGCGAGGTGGTCGGCCGTGCGCTGGGCCGGCGGGAGCAGGTCCGCGAAGGCCGCGAGGATGCGGCCGGAGAGCGAGATGTCGCGGGTCTCGACCTTGATCCCGGTGCCCTTCACGAAGGCCTGCACCATCGGCAGGAACGAGTAGGTGGCGAGCGCAGGGGCCTCGTCGGTGTGGGTGTAGAGGATCGTCTTGGCGTCGGACATGGCCGGGGGCGTCTCGAAGGCGCTCGGAAGGGGTCGTACGGGTCGAGAAACGGGGCGAGGACGTTAGCAAACGGGCCCTGCGTCGCGGGAGACGGCCCCCCCGCGCGCCCACCCCTCGATCCTCCGCCGCGGCGACGGAGTGCGACCTCATGACACACGCAAGGGCTGCTTTTTCCGGACCTTGGTCATTCCATGTCCATGGTCCGCGGCCAACCTACGGCCGCCGTCGTGGCTCCGCGGACTCCGGCGCTCGCCTCTCCTCCACCCGTCGCCGTCCCGCTCGCAATTCCACGACCCCAGGAGCCCCTCCCAGCATGGAAGCCCTCCCCCAGTTCCTCACGGAAGAGGACATCTACGAACGCGGCTGGACGCCGCAGATCCTCGGCGCGTCGCTCGCCCAGCCGATCCAAGAGCTGCGGCTTGAAAGCCTGCCCAACGGTCGTCCGATCCGCGTGTACCTACTCTCGGAAATCGAGCGACTCGAGCGGCTCGATCTCCTCCAAGAGGCCGTCGCCGCACGCTTCTGCGCGCGCCGCGACACCGACGAGCTCGCACGCCATCTCCGTCGCTTCTCGCAGCTCGCCGAGAATCCCTCGACGCCACTCCCGAGCGAGGAAGTTCCCTTCGCATTCCTCGAATGGTGGCTCGCTCGCTCCGCGGGTGCGCCAACCCTCGAAGAGTCCGAGCTGCAGCGGCGGCGCACACGCCGAGTCCAGTCGCGCAAGCCCCGCAGCTGAGGAGCGCCGAGATGCCCAAGCGAACCCCCATTCCCGTCATCGAGCACAGCTACGACCTCGTCAACGGCAGCTTCTACTGCCCCGCCTGCGGTGCGGCGCTCATGCGCCCCGAGGAGGACCTGCAGAAGTGCCCGCACGTCCTCTTCGCGTGGATCGATCAGGCCGGCGGCATGATCGAATCCACGATCGCTCCCTCCGTGGCGCCGCTGATCGCGGAGTTCGATGCCGCCGAGCTCGATGCTTCGCCGCACAACCCCGAGTTCGTGCAGAGCCTCCCGCCCCGCACGGTCGTCTTCATCCTGTGGGAGTGCTACGGCCCGAGCGGGATGTTCATCAGCTTCGCCATCGAACTGCCCGGAAACACCCCCTGAAACGAGCGCGCTCCATGACCGGCCAACGCATCGACCTCGAGATCAACCCCATCACATTCCGGTTCCACTGCCCGCTGTGCGGCCACGCCATCCTCGTCCCCGAGCAGGAGCCTTCCCCCTGCGACCACTGCACCTTCATCTGGGTGGATGCCATCGGCGAGTTCGACGAGGCCTACTGCGATGCCGACATCCTCGAGCGCGTGAAGGTCGCGCCCGAGCCCGAGGACGAGCCCGAAGAGGGCGAGTTCTCGTGGGCATCCTGCTTCGACGACGACTTCCTCGAGCGTCTGCCCGATGCGACGGTCGCGTTCTACCTCACTTGGAACTTCATCGCCTGCGGACCGAACTCGGAGACGATCGTGATCGGCATCGATGGCTCCTATGAATCGGACGAGAACGACGACGAGGACGCCGCGGACATCGAGGGGGCGCAAGCGTGAGGGGATAGCGATCGCGGTTCGCGCGAGTCGGAGTGCCGTCCGATCCCCAGCGGCGGGCTCCCGCGATTTCCCCCGAGCGCTCCGTCGCTCCTTGGCGCTCCCTTCCTGCAACTCCCTCGGAGACACCCGCATGTCCCAATGCATCGAACGCCACGAGTTCGACGCCGCCGAGCTCTGCGAGGCCGAGCCGCCGCGCGTCACGCACCGCAACAAGGCGACGCTCTTGGAGCTCGCCTACTCGAAGGGCCCCGCCAGCGGGCGCCTCGGCTTCACCCGCTGGAGCAAGAGCCGTCCGCCTCCGCGGCTCCCCGAGACGCGCGCTCGCGTCCATGTGCGCCCCGGCGTGTTCCCCTACGCGGAATCGGATGCCTCCACCCTCCGCTGGCACATGAACTTCGCGGACAAACACCTGTTCGGCTACTACGCCGGCGGACTGTTCGCACAGGACGAGATCCAAGTCGCCGAGCATCCCGCGCTGGCTTCGCTGCGCCAGAGGCTCACGGCGCTCGGGCGACCGCCCGTCACCGTCGAGCAGGGCTCGCCCACGCCGGCGCTGGTCACGAACGTCGAGCGCCGCTGCGCGGTCGATACGCGCGGCATCTACGGCAACTCATTCGGAATGGCCTCGCGCGAGCGAGTGATCGGCGCCACGCGCGTCCTACACCCCCCCACGCGCAGCAACATCCTCGCGATCGAAGCCCCGAAGCTCGGCCGCGGTCTCTACACGCTCGGCACCTTGGAGTCGGCGCTCGCGACCGCCTACTCCGGACAGCTCGCGCTGCGACAGGAGAGCGCTCGAATCGCGCCCGCGGCGCGCACCGAGCTCGTCACCGGATTTTGGGGCTGCGGAGCCTTCGGCGGAAATCGCGTGGTGATGATCGCGCTTCAGATCGTCGCCGCCCACCTCGCCGAGCTCGACGATCTCGTCTTCCACACGGTGGACTCGGGCTCCGCGGAGGCCGAGG
>JBIKYW010000556.1:0-2632 GCA_044355055.1 Planctomycetota bacterium
GCTTCGCGCCGTCGAGCGAGCTCGACTCGGGCCTCGACGCCTTGCTCGAGCGCGAATACGAGTGGGGCGAGAGCGACGGCAACTAGGCGGGGCGCTGCAGCGAATCCGACCGTAGCAACGCCGTCGACAGATGCAGCCGCTCGGCGATCGCCTCGGCTTGGTGCGACACGCGCTCGAACGTGTCGGCAGGAAGAAAACTGTCGGCCCGCTCCATCGCGAATCTCAGCTTCTCGCGCGTATCCGGCGTGAGCAGAGTGTCGACCAGCGGGAACACGACGCGGTCCTCCTTGAGCATGTGGCTGCGCAGCATCGCAAGGTAGTCCTCCGCGGCGCGCTGAAACGCGGGTAGGGCGCGCGGCGCGCCACTCGAGGCCGCGGCGAGAGCCTCGCGCATCCGAGAGAACGCCAAGCGACCGAGGTCGTGCTCTTCGGCCATCACGCTGAGCGCCCCCGCTTCGCGCGGCAGTCCGTAGGCGGCCACGAAGCCGAAGAGCAGTCGCTCCTCCTTGCCGTGGTGCAGCTGCTCGCCGAACTCATCGAGCAGGTCGACGAGTTCGTTGGCGGTGCCAAACTCGAGGCGACGATGCTCGCGCAGTTCGAGCATCACGGCGTGCAGGCAGTCGAGCAACGTCGACAGGACCCGATGTTCTTGGCGCAAGAGCTCGATGGGATCCGACGGACGAAGTTCGTTCATGGCGAGGCTCCTTCGAGGAAGCGAGGGCGGACACTTCGAAGATCGCGCAGCGCGCGCCATTCCGCTATCGGCTCGATGGCGCAGCTCATCTGCCCTCAGCGCACGTCCGTTCTACGCACCAAGGCGAAGCCATCTCTCGCAGCTCCAGCGCGAAACTAGGAGCGTGGAGAGCGCGAGATTTCGCGCGCCACCCACGGAAGGACCCGGAGCCCCATGCGAGGAAACCTGCGCACTCTCGACGGCAATGAGGCCGTCGCTCACGTCGCCCACCGCTCCAGCGAGGTGATTGCGATCTACCCGATCACGCCCTCGTCCAGCATGGGCGAGCTCGCGGACGAGTGGTCGTCGCACGGCCAGCAGAACCTGTGGGGACAAGTTCCCACCGTGATCGAAATGCAGTCCGAAGCCGGAGCCGCGGGTGCCGTTCACGGAGCGCTGCAGGCCGGCGCGCTGGCGACGACGTTCACCGCGTCCCAAGGCCTGCTGCTGATGATCCCGAACATGTACAAGATCGCGGGCGAGCTGACGCCGTTCGTGATGCACGTCGCCGCGCGCACGCTCGCCACTCACGCGCTTTCCATCTTCGGCGATCACTCGGACGTCATGGCATGTCGCCAGACCGGCTTCGCGATGTTGTGCGCGGGCTCGGTGCAGGAAGCACAAGACTTCGCGGCCATCGCACACGCCTCAACGCTGCCCGCCCGCGTTCCCTTCCTCCACTTCTTCGACGGTTTCAGGACCTCCCACGAAGTCGCGAAGATCGAGGTGCTCGAAGACTCGGACCTTCGGACGCTGTACGACGAAGCAGCGATTGCCGCGCATCGAGCGCGAGGCCTCTCGCCCGACCATCCCAAGCTGCGGGGCAGCGCGCAGAACCCCGACACGTTCTTTCAGGCGCGCGAGGCCTGCAATCCGTACCACGACGCAGTTCAGGGACACGTCGAGCGCGCGTTCGCCCGCTTCGCCGAGCTCACGGGTCGCGCATATCGCGTGGTCGATTACGTCGGGCATCCCGAGGCCGAGCGCGTCATCGTGATGATGGGCTCCGGCGCCGAGACCGCGAGCGAAACCGTGGAGCACCTCGTCGCGCAGGGCGAGCGCGTCGGGGTCCTCAAGGTGCGCCTCTATCGACCGTTCCCGCTGGAGAGGCTCGTCGCCGCGCTCCCTGCGACCACGCGTGCGCTCGCGGTGCTCGATCGAACGAAGGAACCCGGAGCGACGGGAGAGCCGCTGTATCTCGACGTCGTCACAGCCCTTCACGAGGCGCGTTCGAGCGCGCTCACCAGACTCGACCCGCGCATCGTCGGCGGTCGCTATGGGCTCTCCTCGAAGGAGTTCACGCCGGCGATGGTGAAGGCCGTCTTCGACGAGCTTCGCTCACCGAAGCCGCGCAACCACTTCACCATCGGCATCACCGACGACGTGACGCATCGCTCGCTCGCGTTCGACCCGACGTTCGACATCGAGCCCAAAGACGTCGTCCGCGCGATGTTCTGGGGCCTCGGAGCCGATGGAACTGTCGGCGCGAACAAGAACTCGATCAAGATCATCGGCGAAGGCACCGAGCTCTACGCGCAGGGCTACTTCGTCTACGACTCGAAGAAGTCCGGCTCGATCACGATCTCGCACCTGCGCTTTGGACCGCGCCCCATCCGCTCGAGCCACCTTGTGCGCAGTGCGAGCTTCATCGCATGCCATCAATTCGGCTTCTTGGAGCGCTACGACGTCCTCGCGGCGGCAGCCCACGGTGCCACGCTGCTTCTGAACGCACCCTATGCACCTGACCGGCTGTGGGACGAGCTTCCGCGGCCCGTGCAGCAGCAGATCCTCGAGAAAGAGCTGCATCTTTGGACCATCGACGCGGCCAAGGTGGCGCACGAGTCTGGGATGCGCGGACGCATCAACACGGTGATGCAGACGTGTTTCTTCGCGATTTCC
>JBIKYW010000508.1:0-2987 GCA_044355055.1 Planctomycetota bacterium
TCGCTCCAGTCGGCGAGCGCGAAGTCGCAGCCCGCGGCGCGTCCAAGGTGCTCCGAGGGCGTCGAGACGTTCTGAGACCACGCGCACGCTGCGAGGAGGGGCGCGACGACAAGTGCGGTGAGGAGGGGCTTCACGGGGACACGGTAGCGCGCCGCGAGCATTGCAGGCCACACCGACGAGGGCCGCGTCGCGCCTCCTCGGTGCTCGGCCGCCTGCGCAGCAGTTCGGAGCGGACTCCCCCGCAGCGCGCCCCTAGAATCCGGCCCGTGGCGTTGCACCTTGGAACGGAACTGGGGCTCGCTCTCGGAGCCTACTTCGCAGGAGGCATCTCCCCGGGCTACTGGCTCGTTCGTTGGCGGACGGGCAGCGACGTTCGCGAGCAGGGGAGCGGCGGCACGGGTGCGACCAACACGGCGCGCATCCTCGGCGCGGGTGGCTTCGCGCTGACCTTCGCCCTCGATGTCGCGAAGGGGGCGCTCGCCGTCGCAGCGGGGCGCTGGCTCGAGGTCGACGTCGAGTGGCTCGCCGTGTCGGCGCTCGCCGTAACTGCGGGACACGTGTGGCCGATGCAGCTCGGTTTCCGCGGCGGCAAGGGCGTCGCGCCCCTGATCGGCGCGTGGCTCGCGCTGGCCCCACTCGCGCTCGCGCCTTGTCTCCTCTTCGGCGCGCTGCTGCTCGTGTTCTCGCGTCGTTACCTGCGCTCGGCGCTCACGGGTCTGGGCTTGCTCGCGCCTGCCACGTGGTGGCAGACCGAAAACACCCTCGCCACCGTGATCGCCGCAGCCGCGACGGTGCTCGTCCTCTACACCCATCGAGCCCACTTCAAACGAGAAGCCTCGGACGCCTTGGCACAACGCGGTGCTCCACGATGACACCCCACGCTGAACAGCTCCTCTTCAAGCTGGCCGACAGCGCCGACGAGATCGATCAGATCCAAGCGCTCCACTACCGAACCTTCGTCGAGGAGATCCCGCAGCATCCGGCGAACGCCGAGCGCCGCTACGTCGACCGATTCCACGCCGACAACGTGTACGTCATCGGTCGACTCGGCGAGCGCGTGATCGCGACCCTCGCACTGCGCGGGCGCCGCCCGTTCTCGCTCGACTCCAAGGTGCCCGAGCTCGACCGCTATCTCCCGGGCGGGCACATGCCGGTGGAAGTGCGACTGCTCGCCGTAGAGCGTGAGTTCCGCCGCACCGCCATCTTCGCTGCGCTCCTCGAGTTCGGGGTCCGCCATGCGCTCTCGGAGGGCTTCGATCTCGGCGTCATCTCGGGCACGACCCGCGAGCTCAAGCTCTACCGGCACATGGGCTTCACGCCGTTCGGCCCGCTGGTTGGAACGCCCGGAGCCGAGTACCAGCCGATGTACGTCACGCTCGACCGCTTCTGCGAGAACGCGCAGAAGAACCCCGCGCTCGCGAGCATCGTGCAGCCGAAGCTCTCGACTCCGAACGAGCTCAACTTCCTGCCCGGCCCCATCACGCCCGCCCCCGAAGTGCGAGCAGCGCTTGCGGCGCCGCCGATCTCCCACCGCAGCCGCGAGTTCGTCGAAAACCTCCGCGAGCTCCGCACTCGCCTGTGCCGGCTCACGCACGCGAGCGACGTGCAGGTGTTGGTCGGCTCGGCCTCGCTCGGGAACGAGGTCGTCGCGGCGCAGCTCTCCCTGCGATCCGCGCGCGGTCTCGTGCTCTCCAATGGCGAGTTTGGAGCGCGGCTCGCGACGCAGGCGAAGCGTGCCCAGCTCGACTTCGAAGTGTTGAACTTCGAGTGGGGCCACGAACTCGACCTCGCGCGGGTGGCGGCGTCGCTGGATCGACTGGCGCCTGCGGACTGGCTGTGGTTCGTGCACCACGAGACGTCCACGGGGATTCTCAACCCGATGCGCGAGCTGGTGCTGATGGCCAAGCAGCGCGGGCTGCGTGTGTGCGTCGACTGCGTGAGCTCGCTCGGCACGGTGCCCGTCGATCTGCGCGATGTGGAGCTCGCGAGCGCCACGAGCGGTAAGGGCCTCGGCGCCTACCCCGGTCTCGCCCTCGTGTTCCACTCCTACGAGCCCGAGCTCCAGCCCGAGCGCCTCCCCGGCTACCTCGACTTGGCGCACTGGTCGTCTCACGAGAGCGTGCCGCACACCCACTCGTCGAACCTCGTGGCGGCGCTCTCCGCAGCGCTGCGGTCCGTCACCGCGGAGCGCATGGAGCGGATCGCAGCGCACGCGCGTTGGATCCGCACGGAGCTCGTCGCTGCGGGATTCCTCGTGCCGGCACCTGAACACGCCGCATGCCCGGGGATCGTGACGCTGATCCCACCGCGCGGCATCACGGCGTTCGATCTCGGAGAAGACCTCGACCGTCGGGGCTTCTGGACGAGCTACCGCAGTGCCTATCTCGTCGAGCGCGGCTGGCTGCAAATCGCGCTGCTCGGCGATCCCCCGCGCGTCAGTCTAGAAAAGCTGGTCCGTGTTTTGGGGCTCATCGCGCGCAAGCGCGTGCTCGCGCTGCGCACTTGATGCTCAATCGCCCGCGAGGCTGAGCACGATCTCGAAGACGATCAGCAGCACGATGAGGATCTCGAGGACCTCGGCGCGCAGCGTGGCGGCGTCGTCGTGAAGCTTGTCGTAGACGTTGTCGAGCGCCGCGAGCTTGCGCTGCGCGGCGTCGTTCCATTCCTGCAGGCGGAAGCGCACGCCCGCTTGACGCAGTACGCGCGCGAGGAACTGGTCTCCGGACACCTTGAGCGTATTCCCGAGGCGCTCGAACAAGAACGCAGCCTCGAGCTGCATCGACGAGAGCTTGCGAAGGTCGCGCCGCAGTGCGAGCGGGCCGAACAGGTGCCTCGTCTCGCGCTTCGAGAGCGAGCGGTACGAGTCTTCGAGCGCCGCGTCGAGCTGCGCATCGAGAAAGCGCATCTCCAAGAGCTGCACGTTCGCGTACTCGAGCACGCGGACGACGTCCTCCGGCTCGTCGTCGAGCACGATCGCCGCATGCCAA
>JBIKYW010000510.1:0-2957 GCA_044355055.1 Planctomycetota bacterium
GCACCGCGACGGCAAGACCTTGGCGCTCACGCCGCGCGAGGGCGACATCATCGAATACCTGATTCGACACCGCACACGCGTCGTGACGCGCGACGATCTTCTGCTCGACGTCTGGCACTACAAGAGCGCCAACGTCGAGACGCGCACTGTGGACATTCACATCGTCGGCCTGCGGCGCAAGATCGAGGTCAAGCCCGACGAGCCCGCGGTCGTGCAGACGGTGCGGGGCAAGGGCTATCGCTGGTACAGTTGAGCGCGCGGCGCGGTGATCGCGCCCCTAGGACGCGCATCGAGGAGTGAAGCCCCAACTCGGCCTGCGAACCCACGGCGCGGCGCTCGCGCTGTATGCGGTGCTGCTCGTGCTACCGACCGCGGTGCTCGGGTTCCTTCAGTGGCACCACATCTGGAGCGAGCATCTGCGCGAGCTGGGCGAGGTGCCGCGCGACGCCGAGGACGCAGGCCAGCGCCTGCGGCGCGCGCTTCAGGAAGAGCTCGAGCGCCTCGTGGCCCAAGAGGGCACGCGACCGTTCGAGCACTACGCGCGCTACTACAGCCCCGACACGCCCGACGGGGAGTTCGCGCTGCTCGACTCGCCCCTCGTGCGCACCGAGCGTCCCGCGGGAGTACTCGGCTGGTACAAGCTCGACCTCTCGGACCCCGAAGAGGTGCAGTCGGAGGTGTACGCCGGAGCCAACGCCTCGACGGCGACGATCGCGGCACTCGACGCAGCCACTTCGAGCCTCGCCAGCCGACACTTCGACAATCTCTGGCTGCGCACGTCGATGCCGCTCGGCACGAGCTCCGAGGAGCTCGCACTCTCCGTGCGCGCGCTGGCCGCGAGCGCCGCGGGCGCCGATGACGCCGACTGCCTCGGGGCGGAGCAGATGTCGATCTTCGACCCCGTGCATTCGGTCGTGGGTGACTTCGCCCTGCTCGCCTATCGCGAAGACGACGGGACTCCACGCCTCGTCGCCCACCGCACCGTGCTGATCGAGCCGCTCCCCGAGCTCGTCGGTCGCGGCGAGTGCCTGCAACGTCTCGCGACGGGGCGCCGCATCGTGCAGGGCTTCTTCATCGATCCGCAGTGGTGGCTCGCCGACCTGCCGGGATCCCTTGCGGTTCGCGTGCTCACCAAGCGGGAGCGCATGGTCGCCGCGCCGAGTGGGTCGGAGCCCACCGCCTATCTCGCGCGCATCCGCGCGATCGCCGACATGGGCTTCGAGTCGGAGAGCGAATCGGACGCCGCGCTCGGCGATTTCGGCGTCTCGATCGACACGGCGGACATCGAGGCGCGCTACGCCGAGCGCTCGATGCGCTTTTTCGGCGTCGCGCTGATGCTGGCGCTCTCGCTCAGCACGGGCTTCTTGCTCCTGCTGCACAGCGTGCGCAAGGACATGGAGCAGGCGCGCCGCACGGAGAACTTCGTCGCGGCGGTGACCCACGAGCTGCGGACGCCGCTCTCGACGATCCGCTTGCACGCCGAGATGCTCCAAGACGGTTGGGTGAAAGACGGTGCCCAGCGCGACGAGTACTACGCGCGCATCGTGCGTGAGACGGGACGACTCTCGACGCTCGTCGAGCGCGTGCTCGAGAAGGCACGACTCAGCTCGGGTCCGAGTCGCGCGCAGCCGGGGGACCTCTGCGCGGAGGTCGCACGGCATGTCGAGCAACTCCATGGCTGGCGCACGACGGGCGAGCACGACCTCGCGTTCGAGCTACCCGACGGACTGCCGCAGGCGATGCTCACGAGCGAATCCGTGGGGTCCGTGCTCGTGAACCTCGTGGAGAACGCGCGCAAGTACGCGCCCGTGGACACGACGAAGCCCGGCTGGGAGCCGATCCTCGTGCGGGTACGTGCCCTGCGCGAGGGTCTCGCGCTCGAGGTTTGCGACCGTGGGCCCGGCGTCCCCGAAGCCGAGCGCGCGCGCATCTTCGAGGCCTTCTATCGAACGGGCGACGAAGCGACGCGCAGCGTGCGCGGGACGGGACTGGGACTGCACTTGGTCGCGCTGCAGGCGGCCAGCGTGAAGGGCAGCGCGAGCGTGCACGAGCGCGACGGCGGCGGCGCGCTCTTCCGCGTCGTCTTTCCCTTCGCTCCGCCACCCCGCGCCTAGCTCGCGATTCGGCGGCTCCTTCGACCACCGCGCGCTGCGACGGCCACGACACTCGTGGACGCCGACGCTGGAGACTCGGGAAAAAGCACCGAGGGCCGCCGACGCCTTGCAGCGCGGGCGGCCCTCGTCCGATCGAAGCCGAAGCGAAGCCCTAGGAGCTCGCCGGCTTGTTCGCCGCGTCCTTCTCGGCGGCCTCGCGCGAGGGGAAGCTGAAGCCGAAGCGAGCCTTGAGCGCCGCGGTGCCGAAGAGCTCGTCCATCACTTCGCTCGAGCGCTCGGCGGCCGCCGAGTCACGCAGCGACTGGTACTCGCGCGGCTGGAGCTTGACCTCCGGCGGATCGCGCTGGCCGAGCTTGCGCGCGACGTAGATGCGATCGCGCGTCAGATTGGCGAAGGGCGCGGCCACTTCGCCGTCGGTGAGGCGCAGCACGGGGCGGCCCGTGAACGCGAGCGCCATCGTGAAGCGACCGAGCTCGGACTGCGCGTCGGCGCTGTTGCCGGTGAGCTTGGACTCGTCGATCCAACCCGCGGAGACGACGCTCGCGGTCTGGGCCGAGGCGACCTCCTTGAAGCCCGCCTCGTCGAGCTTCACCGGAGCGAGCGGCTCCGCGACCTGCGCCTTGGTCTTGCAGGCCTCGTAGAGCGCGAGCGCACGGCCATTGGCGATCTCGTAGGCCTGATCCGCCTGCCACTCTTCGAGCGCGCGGCCCGCGACCTCCTCGAACACCGGGGCACCGGCCTCGACGATCGCGCCCGCACGGCCGAAGACGATGTTCGCCGCGCCGACGTAGAGCGGAATGAACTTGTCGCCGCGGGCGGCGCGCAGAATCGAACCCGCGAACG